>NZ_CBCRZX010000058.1:0-27226 GCF_965137155.1 Stackebrandtia soli | reverse complement strand
CCCCCACCACACCGTCGCCGCCCTCATCACCGAAACCCAACTCATCGGACGATCCGTCTGCGACGCGACCTCCATCGAACGCGTCTTCCGCCTCCTCGGAGTCCGCGCCACCCCCACCGACACCTTCGGCCGCCTCCCCATGGCCGACCGCACCCTCCTCATGGTCGCGCTCGCCGCCGTCCAACGCACACCCGTCATCGTCGTCGACGACGTCGACTTCGGCGTCGACGCGTGCGGCGCCGCCCGCGTCTGGTCCGCCCTGCGACGCCTCGCCGACCGCAACCACCTCGTCATCGTCTCGGCCGTCCGGCCCGACCTGACCCCCGACGTCGTCGTACGCATGAACCACCCCGACCCACAAGAACGGCCACAAGCCGCACAAGACGCGACCGTCATCGTCACCCGCGTCGTGGAAGGGGACTCACCATGACCGCCGTCCGACTCGCCATGCTCGAACTCCGCCGATTCCGAGGACGACCACTGCGCTACCTCGCCGTCCTCACCATCGTCGCCGTCCCCCTCCTGTACGGGACCCTCCACCTCTGGTCCAACTGGGACCCGTACCGGGCCCTCGACCGAGTCCCCGTCGCCGTCGTCAACGCCGACACCGGAACCGTCATCGACGGCCACCGCGTCAACGCCGGCCAACGCCTCGTCGACCAACTCACCGCCACCAACGACCTCGACTGGCACTTCGTCGACCGCGACGAAGCCACCCGCGGCATGACCGACGGCGACTACGTCGCCAGCGTCCTCGTCCCCGACGACTTCTCGGCGGGCCTCGCACCCGGCGCCAAACCCAACCCCGAACCCCCGGCCGTCACCATCCAATACGACCCGTCCCACGACCACCCCGCCATGTCCATCGCCGACACCATCCGCACCCGCCTGCACCACCAGATCAACACCGCCGTCTACGCCACCCTCGCCACCACCACATACCCCGACCTCAACGGCCACCGCGACGCACTCCGCCACGTCCGCGACGCCGCCGGCGTCATCCAATCCGACGCCACCGAAACCGCGACCGACGCCGAAGCGCTCGCCGCCGAACTCAACGCCCTCGAAACCGCCAGCCGATCCGTCGCCGACGGCGTCAACCGCATCAACAACCCCGTCCAAAACGCCTACGCCGTCCTCATCGACGACCTCGACACCATCCAAGCCGGATCCGAGGCGGGCGCCGCCGTCACCGCCGTCGCCGCCACCGAACTCGGCGACATCCACGCCGCCCTGTGCGGCGACCGCACCGACGACCCCGCGTGCGAATCCCTCGCCGCGCTCGCCGACCGCGCCCGAACCGCCGAACCCGCGGTCGCCGACGCCGACGCCATCGTCCAAGGAATGTCCGGCGCCGACCTCGGCCGCAACGCCGCCCAAGTCCAACGACTCGCCGACGGCGCCACCCACGTAGCCGACGACACCGCCACCGTCAGCCGCGACGCCACCCAACTCGCCACCGCGACCGGCGACGCCGACACCGCGACCGGCGAACTCGCCGCCGCCATCGGCGTCGTCACGACCACCCTCCCCACCACCGATCCGGCCGTCGACGGCGCCCACGCCGACACCCTCGGGTCACCCGTCGGACTCCGCGACAACGCCAGCCCCACCACCACCGCACCCGGACGCGGACTCGCCCCCTACGTCGTCGCACTCGCCCTATGGGTGTTCGCGCTCGTCGCCTACATGGTCCTGCGCACCGTGAACCCGCGCGCCCTCGCCGGAGACGTCTCGGCATTGACGGTCGCGCTCGCCGGATGGCTGCCCGCCGTCTTCCTCGGCGTCGTCGGAGCCGTCGCCCTGTACTTCGCCGTCGACGTCGGGCTCGGCCTGGACGCCGCGAACGCCGGCGCCACCGTCCTGCTGTGCGTCCTGGCGGTCGCCGTGTTCACCGCGATCGCGCACGCGCTCCGACTGGCACTGCCGACCGCCGGTGATGTCGTGATGGTCGTCCTGCTCATGCTGCAGTTGACGTCCGTCGGCGGCATCTACCCGCTGTCGACGGCCCCGGGCTTCTTCCAGTGGATCAGCCCGTACCTGCCGGTGACGTACCTCGTCGACGGGCTGCGCGTCACGATCGGAGGCGGCGGCGGACAGCTCTGGTGGGACGTCGCCGTCCTCGCGCTGTTCGGAGTCGCCGCGCTCACCGCTTCGACGCTGACGACCATGCGGCATCGCAGGTGGACGATCGCGCGCCTACATCCCGCGATCGACTGAAGCGGACACGACGACGCCCACCCGAGCGGAAGGCTCTCGAGTGGGCGTCAGGTGCGGGTCAGGCGCTCGGTGGCGTCTGAGCGAAGGCGGTGCGGGCGAGACCCGCGATCGCTTCGACGTGGGCCTTGCCGGCTTCGAAGTCGGTGTGGCCACGAGTGAGGACCGCGATGCGCAGCGGTGACTCGTCGGGCGTCTCGATGACGCCGATGCTGTTGACCAGCCAGCCTCGGTCGCGCAGGTCCCAACCGTTCTTGAGGAGCACGTCGGCGTTCTCGCCGACGGCGGCGCTGACGCCCCAGGCCTGCCACGGAGCGACCTCGCTGAGGAGACGGTGGGTCACCTCGACGTCGGCGGTCGTCAGCAACCCGGGCGTGAGCGCGGTGCGGATCACGTCGAGCTGGTTGACGGCGGTGGTCGCCTCTCCGCCCCACAGCCCGTGGTCGACGCAGGCGTCGGTTCCACCGGGGACGAGACCGGCGGTCGTCTCGTTCGCGATGCGTCCGCACAGGTCGTTCGTGGCCTCGTTGTCACTGAGCCGGATCATGTCCTCGGCGAGCCTCAGTTCCTCGACCGGCAGTGGCTGACCTTGCCGGGCCACCAGCCACCGCGTGAGGACCTCCACCTTGACGATGCTCGCGGTCTCGATCGCGGTGTCATCGCCCCACGAGATGGCGGATTCGTCGTCGCCGATTGCGACCGACACGTCGAAGCCCGGGTTCGACTCCATGTAGGACTCGATCGCGGTGGCCAGGTATCGCTGTCGTTCGACGACGTCTGGGGACGGCGGTCCGGGCTGCGTCGCGGCTGATTCGGGCGTTTCGGACGCGCCCGGAACGAACGTCGCGGCGGTGCGCGCGTCGACCGGTGGCGCCATGAACGCGACGATCGCCAGCGCCACGGCGATGATTCCGCCGAGGATGAGCGTGCGCCGATGCCGTACGTGGAAAGGGGTATTGGTGGGGGAAGTGATAAGCGTCTCGCAAGGGGTTGTTCGGGTACTTACTGGCCACGCTAAGGCGCGGAACCTACGCCGAACATCATCCGAATGGGCAAGGTGGGCTAATGATTACCGACAGTGAGATCACGGGTTCATCACGTGTCCGCGGAGTCACGCGCGTGCCGTTTCCCTGCGTGAGCGCGCCCACCGAGTCCCACCCCGTTCGAAGCTGAAGGCGGCTTCAGCGCGCTTTAGCGTGGCTTCAGCATGTGATGGGTAGTCTCCGACCTGGGGAGGAGGTCGGAGGCCCCCGGGATCGGCCACAAGGGAATAAGGCGGGGAGTCCGGTACGGATTTCCGCCTCGACATCACACTTTCGAGACGGCCCCGCCTTCCTCTCCGGCGTCGCTGTCGTCATTATGCTCCGCATGTGACTGACGGTGACGATGAGGTATTTCGTAGGCTGGCCCGCCTCGACGCCCGCCTCGACGAACTGGGAACGATCATGGTCGCGTTCTCCGGCGGCGCCGACTCCGCCTTCCTGCTCACGGCCGCGGTCCGCAGGCTCGGCGCGGGTTCGGTCATCGCCGCCACCGCCGTGTCACCGAGTCTTCCCGCGACCGAACTCGCCGCCGCCCGCGTCTTCGCCGCCGAACAGGGCGTCCGCCACCTCACACCGAACACCTTCGAGCTCGACCGCGCCGGATACCGCGCCAACGGGGCCCGCCGCTGCTTCCATTGCAAGACCGAGCTCGTGACGACACTGCGCCCGCTCGCCGAGGCGGCCGCCGCGACGATCGCGACCGGCACGAACGCCGACGACGCCCGGGCGGGCTTCCGGCCCGGCATCGCCGCCGCACGTGACGGAGGCGCCGTCACACCGCTGCTCGACGCGGGCCTCACGAAGTCACAGATCCGCTCCACGTCCCGAAGCTGGGGACTGTCCACATGGAACAAGCCGGCGGCCGCGTGCCTGTCCAGCAGGATCGCGTACGGGATCCCCGTCACCTTGCGCGGGCTCGGCCGCGTCGAACGCGTCGAGGCCGCACTGCGGGAGGTGTTCCGACGGCACGGCATCGGCGTGACGAATCTGCGCGTCCGCGACCTCGGGGGCGAGACGGCCCGCGTCGAAGTCGACGCCGAACACGTCATCACGGTCACCGCGAACGCCGACGCGCGCGCGGCGGTCCTGCGGGAGTTCGAAGCGGTGGACGTCGATCCGCGCGGATTCCGCTCCGGGTCGATGAACGAGGCCCTGCCCGCGTCCGCGCGAGACTTGTGAATCGGGGAGGTTCAGCCTTCGAGTTCGTCGGCGACGGCGTGCATGACCTCCGCGAGCTTGCCGGTCTGCTTGCGGTCGGGGTGCCGACCACGACGCAACGGCGGCATGACCTGATCCTCCAGGATCTTGATCATGTCCTCGATGAGGCCGTGCAGCTCCTCCGGCGACCGGCGTGGCGCCGCGGGCTCCGTGCGCCGCGTCCGCTGCTGTGGGGTGTCCTTCAAGGTGACCGCCATCGCCTGCACGCCACGACGGGTGTCGACGATCCCGTACTCGACCTTCTGACCCGGCTTCAGTTCGGTGACGCCGTCCGGCAGCGCGTCCCGGTGCATGAACACGTCATTGCCGCCATCGTCACGGGAGACGAAGCCGAATCCCTTCTCGGCGTTGTACCACTTGACTCGACCGGTGGGCACAGCCAAACCTCAATTTGATCCGCAGGGACGATGACCATCCGCGTCCACAACGTGGGGCGCTTCCCTTAAGCCTAACGGTCTGGTTTCGCATTGCGCCATGCCGTTACCGGGCGAATCCGCATCAACGGCTCAACCGGGGACGAGCCCGGCATCCGCCGCGCGCCGCAACAGGACGTCGATGGCGGCCCTGCCGTCGACGCCGAGATCACGCGTGTACTCGTTGACGTACAGCTCGATGTGCTGACGGGTCACGTCGGCGGACAGTTCCTGCGCGTGCTCCGCGACGTACGCCGCGCTGGCGTCCGGATTCGCCCACGCGTACTCGACGCTGGAGCGGATCCAAGACGCGATCGCGGTCGTGTCGAGGCCCTTCCTCGCGAGGATCGCGCCGAGCGGAATCGGGTGCCCCGTCGTCGACTCCCACCACTCGCCGAGATCGGCGAGGCACGTCAACCCGTGATCCCGATACGTGAACCGCGCCTCGTGAATGACCAGACCGGCGTCGAACCGACCGGCCGCGACGCCCGGCATGATCTCGTGGAACGGCACGACCTCGATCCGGCCCGGCTCGAAGCCCCGCGCCCACAACCGGAACAACAGGTACGCGGTCGTCCGGTCGCCCGGCACGGCGACCGTCGCGCCCGCGATGTCGCTCGCGGGTCGGTCATCGGCGGTCAGGACGAGCGGGCCGCAACCCCGGCCGAGCGCCCCACCGCACGGCAGCAACTCGTACTTGTCGAGCAGCCACGGCAGTGCCGCGTACGAGACCTTCACGATGTCGAACGTCCCGTCGAGCGCGGCGGTGTTCGTGACGTCGACGTCGGCGTAGGTGACGTCGACCGGTGGCGCGCCGTCGACGAGGCCGTGCACCCACGCGTGGAAGACGAAGGTGTCGTTGGGGCAGGGGGAGAACGCGAGTTTCATCGGCCGTTCCGATCGAGGGATCGACTGAGCGCGGCGGCGGCGAGGGTGAGACCGGCGAAGCCGCCCTCCCAGTCCCAACCGGCGACGTCGCGGTCGCCGACGGCGTTGGAGATGGCGCGGATCTCGCCGAACGGGATGCCCGCGTCGTCGGCGGCGGTGGCGACACCGAAACCCTCCATCGCCTCGGCGATCGCGTCGGGATATGCGGTGGCGAGTTCGTCGGCGCGGGCGGCGGTCCCCGTGATGGTGGCGAGGGTGAGGATTTCTCCCCGGTGCCCGTCGACGCCGGCGGTGAGCGTCGGGTCGGCGTCGAAACGGTTGCTGCCGAAGCCGAGTGCCCCGAGCGGGGTGAAGCCCGATTCGTCGACGACGCCGAGCTCGGCGGACACGCTCGCGGTGGCGAGGACGATGTCGCCGGTGGCGGCGCGACCCGCGAGGGCGCCCGCGACCCCGGCGTTGATGACCGCGTCGTATTCGCGGGTGGCGAGGAGGCGGGCGGTGCCGGCGGCCGCTCGGGCCGGTCCGACGCCGACGGAGAGGACGTCGACATCGGCGACCGAGAGTCCCTTGAGGACAGCGTCGCGTTCGGCGTCGACGGCCGTGACGATCAGAAGCTTCACCTCGTCGACGCTACCGAGCCGGCGGATCGGCGGGTCGGCGGCGGTGGGCGACTGTGACGAGAGGACTTGTCGCGCGATGTCCGGGGCCGTCGGTGCGGGAACCCGGGACGTCGTATCCTTGCCGAGTGTCGCCACAAAGTCCCACGATGTCCAGGCGCGCCCGCCTTGATCGGGTGTGTGCCGACGCTATCGAGCCCGCCAGAGCCGCCGCCGAAGAAACCGGTGACGGAGTAGGCGAACATCTCGAGGTCCTCGCGGAGGACGATCGGGTCGTAACGCACTTCTTCGACTGCACGCTGCCGGGCTATCACGGTTGGCGCTGGGCGGTCGTCGTCGCGCGCGCCCCTCGGGCGCGGACGGTGACGATCTGCGAGACGGCCCTGCTTCCCGGCCCGGACGCGTTGACGGCCCCGCAGTGGGTGCCGTGGTCGCAGCGGCTCCGCGCCGGCGACGTCGGCATCGGCGATCTGCTGCCGACGGACGAGTTCGACGAGCGCCTGCAGCCCGCGTACGTGATGTCCGATGACGACGCCGTCGAGGACATCGCGCTCGAACTGGGGGTCGGGCGCAAGCGGGTCATGACCCGCGAGGGCCGCATGGAGTGCGCGCAGCGTTGGTACGACGGCGATCGGGGCCCGGACGCGGAGATCTCGCAGTCCGCGCCGGACGACGCCCGTTGTGGCACGTGCGGTTTCTATCTTCCGATGGCGGGTTCGTTGCGCTTGGCGTTCGGTGTCTGCGGGAACTTCTACGCGATCGACGACGCGAAGGTCGTGTCCGCGGATCACGGGTGTGGCGCGCATTCGGAGGTGTTGGCGGACGCCGAGGGCGACGACGACATCGACGCCGCCGAGACGGTGTACGACGACGCCGTCATCGAGCCCGTCGATGTGTCCGATGAGGACTCCGTTCAGGCTGACGCGGAGACCTTCGAGGGTGACGTGGACGCGGATGCGGTGGCCGACGGCGAGGCGACCGATCCGGTCGAGGACTCCGCCGACGTCGACGTGGAAACGGACGAGACCACCGAGGTGAAGGTCGAGGTCGAGGTGGGTGACGTCGACGTCATCGTGACCGAGGCCGAGCCGGCGGCGGCGGTCGAGCCGGAGCCCGAGTTCGAGTCGGAGCCGACGCCCGTCGAGTCCGAGCCCACCGGGTCCGAAACCGAAACCGAAACCGAGAAGTCCGCGAAGGACTAGAGGTCTTCTCGTTACCTCAGGTCGTGCGAGGCGAGTGGCAGGGCGTCACTCGGCGGGGTGGAGGATCGCCCGCATTCGGTTGTCGGCCACGACTTCTGGCGTGCTGGAGCACGGCCGGTGATCCGACAACGCGGCCGATGGCCGTCGAACCGCTCGGCGGTTCGACCATGAACACCGCGACACCGCCGGAACCGATCCGCTGGGAAACGAGACGACCTCTAAGGTCGTTTCCGCGCCGTTCGTGCGCTGTGGACGAACCTCTTCGAGTCGGTGGTGTTTCCGCGTTCGCCGTCTCACGAACTCAGATCCGTGATCGACAGTGCAATATGGTGCGTCGTGGTGGTGTTCGGCGCCACCGATTCCGTTCCTGGCCGCCGCTTCGTTATTCTCCCGTTATGGCCCGTATGTAGGTGGGTTTCACTGCGCGCCTTGACTTTTGAAGGTGAGCTTCGTCACGCTGGCAGCGCGACGGTGACCTACCGTCGCCGACCGTGATGAGAGGTCGTCCCCGTGATCTCAGGCCGTGCGAGACGCGCGTCGGAGTGTCACTCGGCGGGACGGCGGAGCGCCCGCACATCGCACGCGGGTGGTTCGCCGACGCAGCCGATGGCCGCCGAACCGTCGGGACGGTTCGACCATGAAACATGGCCGCGCCGCCGCAGCCGCCCCGCCGAGTGACGGGACACCCCTCGTTTCGAGCACTCCCACCTGCAAGGAGATTGCCCCATGGCGGCTCTCACTGGCGAGTTCTCCTGGTTCTGCTGCGGCAACGGTTGGGGCCCGTGCGGCACCACCGGCACGGGTGCCTGCGGCACCTGCCATTCCGGCAACCTGCAACACGCCTGGACCAACGCGTCCGACGCCTGCTTCGCCATCACCAGGCCCGACAAGTGCGGCATCAACATCGCCCGCCGCACCTGCGGGCACCGGCACACGACCACCAACCGTTGCAACGGCGCCGCCGTCGCGACGACGATCGCCGACTGTGGACCACAGACCGACCTGTGGTGCGGTGAGCGATCCTGCTGCGGCTCCGTCTGCGAGCACAGCCGCGTCATCGACCTCACCCCCGCCGCGTACTCGCGCATCGCGAACCTGTCCACGGGCCTGCGGCCCTGCGTCGTCACCTAAGGAGGAACGCCAGATGTCCACATTCAACAGAAGAAGCCTGCTGGCGGGCGCCGTCCTCGGCGGCACCGGGATCGTCGGCGCCTCCGCGCTCGGCGGCTTCGGCGCCGAGGACGCGTTCGCCTCGCCCACACTGTCGATCGAGCCCGGGATGCGCGACCCCGAGTTCGCCGAGGGCCTCATCTCCTCCATCGACGGCGACGTCATCTCCGCTCGCGGATCCGACGGTCTCCTGTGGCGGGTCCGTGTCACGGACGCGACGTCCGTGTGGAAGCTGACGCCGACGACCTTCGACGCGGTCAAGGTCGGCGACGGCATGTACGCGCGCGGCCCGCAACTCGACGACGGCAGCCTCGCCGCCGACGCGGTGTGGGCGAACATCGTCAACCTGAAGGTTCACCTGGTCTCCATGCGATCCAACCGCCTCGAAATGGACCACAACGGAAGCCGCGTCATCGGCCACGTCATTCCCGGCACCACCGCGGCCGTCTACAACGGAACGCCCGCGATCGCCGACGTGTCGATGGTGAAGGTGGACACCCACGTGCAGATCCTGGGCGCCTGGATTCCCGGCACCAACGAGGTCGAGATCGCCACGATCTACTCCCACCGCTGACACCCGTGAGCGAACCGGTGTCGCCCGGCGCCGGTTCGCTCCCTGTACATCGGGCGCGCCAAGCACTACCCTTCCGAGGCAACGTGCCACCCCCTCGCCCAACCAACGACGGAAAGGCCCACCCCATGCTGGAATGGATCGCCGCGCTGCAGCCGGTCCTGCTCGGCGCCGTCCTGCTCTGGTCGGCGTGCGCGAAACTCTTCACGCGTCGAGGCAAGATCAAGGCCAACAGCCTCGCCTTGGCGAAACTCGTCGGCGAGGCGCGAGCCCCGCTCGCCTATCGGACCGTCGGCGCCGGTGAGGCGCTGCTCGGCGCACTGCTTCTGGCGCCTCCTGTGTGGATGCTCGAAGCCGTCGCCGCCGTGTCCGTCTCGCTCGGCTTCATCGGATACCTCGCGTACGCGCGCATCGCCGTTCCCGGGGCGTCCTGCGGATGCATGGGCGCGGCCAACACGCCGATCACCTGGCGGGCCTTCGCTCGAGCCGGGTGGATGCTCGTCGCCTCCGCGCTCGCGTTCACCGCGACGGCACCGTGGTGGACGCCGTTCACGACCGAACCGGTCGGCGCGATCGTCGTGGCCCTCGCGCAGGCCGCCGTCTTCGTGACGTTGTCCCCCGAGTTCGACGGCGCGTGGCTGGTCCCGTTGCGCCGCTTGAAGGTCCGTTTCACGAAGCCGCTCGGCGGCGGTGACGACGAGACGATCCCGCTCGACGCGACCGTCGAGACCCTGCAACGGTCCGAGCTGTACCCGCACGTCTTCGGCCTGATGCGGAGCGACGTCCGCGAGTACTGGGACGAGGGCGACGTCCGCATCATCTGCTACCACGCCCGGGTCGACGACCGCGACTGCACGGCCGTGTGGGCCGTCCCCCTGCACGGCGACAACCCCGAGACGATCCGGGTCGCATTCGTCGACGACGAGACCAACGAGACCGTGCTGCGCTTCGACGGACCACCGGACTCCGACGAGCCCCGCCCCGACTGGGCCCTACCGGCGACGACGAACGCCTGATCGTCGCCGCGTCACGATGGTCGAACCGGCGCACCGTGACTTCCGCCGACATCCCCGTTCGGGGAGCCGACGCTCCCCGAACGGGGAGACTCCACGACTTTCGCCATTGATCGTCGAACTGTCGTGAACCATTGACGCCCGGGTTGCGGCAGCGTCCGCAGACGGTCAGGCGTCGGACATCAGATCTCCGGCGCCGTCCCAGAGTTCCCTCAACGACCGCACCGAGTCGGATGTCCTGTCGAGACGGTCGACCGCCGTCCGCAGGAGCTGGGTCAGTTCCGCGACGATGCGCCACAGGCGTGCCCGAAGCGTGGAGATGGGGGTTCTCAGTCGCGCGATCAGATTCGGCATCGCGAAGGGGTTCGCGAGCTCCACGTACACGATCTCCTTGACCGTCTCCGCAGTCGACGCGACGTACTGCCCAATCACTCGCAGCATCGAGTCGAAGGTGCCCAAAGCGTCGTGCACCAGCGTCTCGAACACGTGCCAGGAGTACTCGCAGTACTCGACGAAGTCGGCGATCGCGGGCACCCACCGGCCCCGGATCAGGAAGTCGAAGTTCGTCGCGGCGGGACTGTTCCACGTGGAGGACACCGAATCGAGTCCATACTCGATGTTGCGTCCGATGACGTCGATGCCATTGGCGCCGGCGAGTCGCGCGTATCCGGACGCGATCGCGCTCAGCGCGTCCCAGTCTCCCGAGAGCGAATCGAGAATCGTCTCCGTGGGATCGATGTCGACGTACAACGTGGAGGACGCGTCGATGACGCCGAGAAGGTCCCTCGCCGCCTGGATCCTCGTCTCGAACTCGGTGGACGTCTCAGGTGAGTCCAGCGCGAGCTCACTCGGATCGGAGTAGTCGCCGGTGTGGCCAGCGTCGTCGGTCTCGGTGTAGTCGACCGGCAGTGCGTCGTAGGTGTACGACCTGAGGAGCCTTTCCGCTCCACGGGCGTCTTGCTCCCGGTAGTCGGTCGCGGCTCCCTGTAGGTTGATGCTGACCTGAAGCAGGTCACTCCCTCCAGCGTTCGCCAGGTCCCTGACGTTGTCGGCGCCCTCCTCGGTCGCGGCAGCGCAGAGCGCCAGGATCCCGGTCATCCCCTCCGTATCGCGGCAGTTCCGCACCGCGAACGCTCGGATGTCCGCGAACAGATTGGCGTTGCGCTGCAACTGGTCTGCGTAGGCGTCGAGTTCGTTGGGATTGACTTCGATCATCGGTGTTCGTTCCTTTCGCGGTTGTCGCGTTCGAGTTCCTCGATCGCGGCGGAGACGGCTTGGGCTCCGGTGAGCCCGCCGCGTTCGTAGAGTTCGGCGGCTCGGGATCCGATGTCGCGCAGCTCGGCGGCCATGCCGGGATCGGCGGCGAGCGCGCGGTCGATCGGCGCACCTTGATGCGGCCGGCGAAGACGTCGTCCCAGGTGAAGTGCCCTTTGTCGATGGCGGACTGGATGGTCCGCATGTCGGGCCCGAGCTCGCCGTTGCGGGCGTCGGCGGCGAAGTCGGAGACGGGTGGGAGCTTGCTGGAGCGCATTCTCGTCGTGAGGGTGCCTACTTCGCGGGTGAGCCGTTCGAGTTTCGTGCTGAACGCGTCGCGAAGTCGGCGGCGGTGGTCGTCGAGATCGGTGAGGGAATGTCGGGATTCCATGATCTCACCTTTTATGGAAGTGAATTCGAATACCGTCATATTATCGACGACAGTCGCATATGCAATGACGGAAAGTTGACAGTGGAACTCCGTGATGTCGACGTTATGTGAGCGGATCGGTTCACCACGTCTTCACTCGGTTCGTGCTACGAGTGCGTACTTTCGCTGGTGGTAGCGGGTCTTCGTACTTTCGCCGCGCTAGGTCGACGGCATTCCCGTGTGTTCAATCCTCAGGTTTGTGAAGGCGAGAAATGCGCGTTCTCGTTCGTGAACACTATTGTTGGAACCGGATTGACGAACGCCACAAGAAGCCATTAATGATCATTAAGTGGCTCGATTCATGATCACCATGGCGCCGCCGCACTACACTGCTCGCCATGGACATTGACTGCCCTGATTGCTCAGGGTGCGACGCCAACTGCGACATCCCGTGCAAGAAGCGCATCCAGCGCACCTGTGACAACGTCGGCTGCACGACGTGCGGGGAGAACGGCAAACTCGGCAGATTCTTCCTGTCGATGCTCGCCACGAGCGTCATCCCGGCGCACGACTCGACGAACAGGCGTGAGCGTCGGCGACGCGCGGCCGGTCGCGTCTCCGCCTGGTTCGGTGTCGCGGCGATCCGGGGTTACCAGCGATACATCTCGCCTCGCCTGGCCACGCGGTGCCGGTACGTTCCGACGTGCAGCACCTACGGCATCCACGCCATCCGGCACTATGGACTGATTCGCGGGAGTCGGCTCGCCGCCGGACGTATCCTTCGCTGCACCCCGGCCGTTGGCCGTGGGACCGCCGACCCGATCACGTCACCGGTGGTCGTGTCGCCGCACGCCTGACGCCGTGTCAGTCGCCGTCCGCCCCCGCGAGAACGAACAGGTCCCCGTCGAGCGCGTCGACGAGACCGTCCGTGATCAGCCCGGCGAGCGCCTCCGCCCGGCGGGCGTCCTCATGCCACACGCCGTCGATGGCGACCCGTGGGACCGGGGTGTCGTTGGCGCGCAACAGGGCCATGATCTGACCTCGGACGTAGCGGGTCGTTCCGTGGTACCGCTGGGTTTTGCGGCTCGGCCGATCCGGCAGTTCCGCGCCGGTCGCGTGGAATTTGCATCGCGGTTTGAGCGGGCATTCGCCACAGTCGACCTTGCGGGCCGCGCACAGTGTCGCGCCGAGTTCCATCAATCCGATGGAGACGATGGCGGCGGTGGCCGCGTCGGTCGGCAGCAGCGCCTCGGTCGCGGTGAGGTCCCGGCGGGTCGTGGCCATTCCGGCGTCGGGTTCGCCCCCGGCGTAGCGGGCGACGACGCGGCGCACGTTCGTGTCGACGACGGGATGCCTTTTCCCGTAGGCGAACACGGCGACCGCGCTGGCGGTGTAGGTGCCGATGCCCGGCAGCGCGAGCAGTTCGTCGAGGTCCGAGGGCACCTCGCCGTCGTGGCGATCGACGACCGCCTGGGCGCACTCGTGTAGGCGCAAGGCGCGACGCGGGTAGCCGAGGCGGTCCCACGCGCGCAGGACGTCGGCGGTGTTGGCGGCGGCGAAGTCCGTCGGTGTCGGCCAGCGCTCCATCCACTGAGTCCAGAGGGGCGCGACGCGTCCGACCGGCGTCTGCTGTGACATGACCTCGCTGACGAGTACGCCCCAGGCGGTGGTGCCCGGGTCGCGCCAGGGCAGTTCTCGCTGGTTCGCCGCGTACCAACTCGTGATCGTCGTGTGCAGCCAGTCGTTCATCAACGCCGATGATGCCAGGCGTGCGGTGGGCACGGTCACGGCAGCAGGCGGGCGCCGGGCCCGTCGGCTCCCAGCCGGTCCTCCTCGTTGTAAAGCGCGCACTTGTCGAAGGACAGGCACCCGCAGCCGATGCAGTCCGCGAGGTCGTCGCGGAGCGCCTGGAGCAGGGCGATGCGGTGGTCGATCCGGTCCAGCCATCGTCGCGACAGCGTCGTCCAGTCGTGTGGGCTCGGCGCGCGTCCGGGAGGCAGGGTCGCGAGGGCCGCGGTGATCTCGGTGAGGCTGAGCCCGACCGTCTGCGCGGAGCGGATGAACGCGACGCGGCGCAGCTGGTCGCGGGCGAAGCGACGCTGGTTTCCGCTCGTGCGAACGGATGCGATGAGTCCTCGGCGTTCCCAGAACCGGAGGGCGGACGCCGTGACACCGGCCCGGGCGGCGAACTCCGAGATGGTCAATGTCGGTCTGGCCACGTGTCCATCCTCACAGCGCGTCGCGTTGACTTGAACAATGGTTTAACTTGTTGAATCTTCGCATGACCGCATTGACAACCGGACTCGCGGAAGCCCGCCGTCTGGCGCAGCGCACCGTCGTCGATCCCAGGTACCCGATCAGCACCTACACATTGGACGTCCTGTGGGTGCTGTACGACCGGGTGCTCTCCGTCTCGCCGGAGCGCGTCGACGACCCCGAACGGGACCGCTTCCTCCTGTCTAAGGGCCACCTTCCCGGGGCGTACTACGCGCTCCTCGCCGCCCGCGGGTTCATCCCGTCCGAATGGCTCGACTCCGTGGCCGCCACCGATTCCCCGCTCGGAGCGCACCCCGACCGGACCCGCGTGCCCGGCGTCGAGATCTCCTCCGGCTCGCTCGGTCACGGGCTGCCGATCGGTGTCGGCATGGCGCTCGGCCTGCGCGCCCAGGGCCTCACCGTCCCCCGCGTGTACGTCCTGATCGGCGACGGCGAGCTCGACGAGGGCTCCAACCACGAGGCGATGGAGTACGCCGGGGCGACGGGCCTTGACTCGCTCACGGTCGTGGTGTCCGACAACGGTTCGGCGACTCACGGTCGGCCGGGCGGGATCGCGTCGCGGTTCACCGCCGCCGGTTGGTCCGCCGTCACGGCCCCCGCCTCCGACCACGTCCGGTTGGAGGCCGCTTTCACCGATCGCCCCGGAGACCGTCCGCACGTCGTCGTCGCCACGAGCTAGGAGCCGTCATGTCTAATTCCACTATGGAAGCATCAGTGTCCATGCGCGAGGTGTTCATCGCCGAGACCGCCCGGCTGTTGTGGGACGACCCCCGCTCGGCGCTCGTGCTCGCCGCCATCTCCGCCGGTGAGGGCCGGTTCGCCGACGCGGCGCGCGATCATCCCGACCGCGTCGTCAACGTCGGGATACGGGAACAGCTGATGGTGGGCGTCGCGGGAGGTCTGGCGCTGACCGGTCTCCGGCCGATCGTGCACACCTACGCGCCGTTCCTGGTCGAGCGCGCCTTCGAACAGGTCAAACTGGACCTGGGCCATCAGGGCGTCGGCGCGGTCCTCGTCAGCGTCGGGGCGTCGTACGACTGGTCCGAAGGCGGTTTCACCCACTTCAGTCCGCGCGACGTGGCGCTGTTCGACACGATCGAGGGCTGGCGCGTCCACGTTCCCGGACACGCGGCCGAGGTCGCGGGACCCTTGACCCGCGCCGTCGCCGCCGACGACTCCGTCTACATCAGACTATCGGACCGGACGAACCGCGAGGCGCGGCCCGTATCGGACCGACTGACCGTGCTGCGCCGTGGGAGCGCGGGCCTCGTCATCGCCGTCGGCCCCACCCTCGACCCGGTGCTCGCCGCGACGGAGGGCCTCGACGTCACCGTCGCCTACGCCACGACGGTGCGTCCCTTCGACACCGAGACGCTGCGGGAACTCGGGCACGACGCCGTCGCCATCGTCGAGCCGTACCTGGCCGGCACGTCCAGTCACGTCATCGGCGACGCGCTCGCCGATCGTCCACATCGGCTGCTGTCGCTCGGTGTCGGGGTGGACGACCTGCACCGCTTCGGCACCCCCGAGGATCACGACCGTTGGCACGGGCTCACCCCCGACGCGATCCGCGCCCGCCTCGACGTCTTCCTCGGAACCGACTGACCGGAGCCCCTGGGCCTCGCTCGCGTCGCAGTCGATGACGCGCGTCGATCGGCTCGCCGAGCGGTGGGTGGCGTTGGGGCGGCTGCCGTCTCCGGGAAGAGGCGCGGTCGACCACGCCGCACCACCGAGCAGAAGCTCGCTTGGATGGCCGACCCCCGTGGCGCGAAACGTGCACCATCGCGCACGACGTCGGCCGTCCACAATGTCGAACACTCGCGGCGGCCGGTCCGAGGTCTCCCGGGTCAAGCCGTCAGGCGGAGGTCACGCCGTTGTCCTTCGCCCAGGCGCGCAACTCCCGCTCCGCCTCCTCGGGGTCCATCGGCCCGCGCTCGAGGCGCAGTTCCTTCAGGTGCTTCCACGCGCGGCCGACCTCCGGTCCCGGATCGAGCTCGAGAATCCGCATGATGTCGTTGCCGTCCAGGTCGGGCCGGACCTGGGCGAGGTCCTCCTCCTCCGCGATCCGTTCGATGCGCTTCTCGAGGGCGTCGTAGTCCGATGACAAACGAGCCGCCTTGCGCATGTTCCGAGTCGTGCAGTCGGAACGGACGAGTTTGTGCAGCCGAGACAGGACGTCGCCGGCGTCGGCGACGTACCGGCGGACCGCCGAGTCCGTCCACTCTCCACGGCCGTAGCCGTAGAACCGCAGGTGCAGGGCGATCAGGTGGGAGACGGTCGCGATGTCGTCCTTCGGGAAGCGCATCGTCCGCATCCGCGAACGCGCCAGGCGCGCCCCGACGACCTCGTGGTGGTGGAACGTGACGCGACCGTCCGGCCCGGTCCCCTTCGTGTCCGGCTTCCCGATGTCGTGCAGGAGCGCCGCGATCCGCAGCAGGACGTCCGGGCCGTCCTCCTCCAGCGCCATCGCGTTGCGCACCACCGTCAACGTGTGCTCGTATACGTCCTTGTGCTGCGCGTGTTCGTCGATCGACATCCGCAGCCGGGGCAGCTCCGGCAGGAACTCGCCCGCCAGACACGTGTCGACGGCCAGCCGCAACCCGCGCACCGGGTCGGCCGACCCCATCAACTTGACGAACTCGTCGCGGACCCGCTCGGAACTGATCCGCGCCAGGTCCTGCGACATCGACTCCATCGCGGCCCGCACCGAGTCGTCCACGTCGAACCCCAGCTGCGCCGCGAAACGCGCCGCCCGCATCATCCGCAGCGGGTCGTCGGCGAACGAGTCGCGGGCCGCCTGAGGCGTCGCGATCCGGCCCGCGACGAGGTCGTCGAGCCCGCCGAACGGGTCGGTGAACTCGTGACTCGGCAGCGAGACCGCCATCGCGTTGATCGTGAAGTCGCGGCGGCGCAGGTCCTCGACGAGGTTGTCGCCGAAGGCGACCTTCGGATTGCGGGAGACGCGGTCGTACTGGTCGGCCCGATACGTCGTCACCTCGACGCGTTCACCGCGGAACATCGCCCCGATCGTGCCGAAGTCCCGCCCCGTCGTCCACAACGCCGACGAATGCTCGTCTAGCAGGCGTTGCGTCTGATCCGGCAGCGCGCTCGTCGTGAAGTCCAAGTCGTGCGTCTCGCGTCGCAGGATCGCGTCGCGGACGGGTCCACCGACGAGATGGAGCTCATGCCCGGCGCCGGCGAAGATCTCGCCCAGAGCGTCGGCCACCGGGGGGACGGCGATTTGGTTTCCGATACGGTCTGACATCGATCGCAAAGCTTATCGGAAGGGCTCAGCGTGACCGAGACTCAAGCGTCCCCCAAGAGCCTGGCTCGACACGGCGCCGTGATGGCCGCCGGATCGATCGTCTCCCGCATCACCGGCTTCGGAAGAAACGTCGTGCTCGGCGCCGCGCTCGGCGCGTCGGTGCTCGGCAACTCGTACACGACGGCACAGTACTTCCCGCAAATGCTGTACGAGATGGTCCTCGGCGGGATCCTGACGAGCGTCGTCGTACCGCTGATCGTTCGCGCGCGCAAGACCGACGCCGACGGGGGCACGGCGTTCACCCACCGCCTGCTCACCCTCTCGATCCTGCTGCTCGGCGCGGCGACGGCGTGCGTCGTGGCGGCCGCGCCCTGGCTCGCCCAGCTGATGACCGACGAGAACCGCGGCCTCGTCACCTCCCTGTCCTACTTCATGCTCCCCGCGGTCTTCTTCTATGGACTGTCGGCGTTGATGCAGGCGGTCCTCAACACCCGCGACCACTTCGCGGCCCCCATGTGGGCGCCGATCCTCAACAACCTCGTGATCATCGTCGTCGGTGTCGTCTTCTTCGCGATGTACACGTCGAACGCCGAGACCGCCTCGGCCGTCACCGGCGGGGCCGTCACGACGGACATGATTCTCGTGCTCGGCCTCGGAACGCTCGCCGGCATCGTCACCCAGTCCATGTCGCTCCTGCCCGTCATGCGCAAGGTCGGCTTCAAGTGGCGCTGGCGCTTCGACTTCCGGGGTCTGCCGCTGCGGGAGATCGGCAAGCTCGGCAGCTGGATCCTGTTCTACGTCGCGCTGAACCAGGTCGCGATGGTCGTCATCATCAAGGTCGCCAATCAGGCGTTCGACAATCGGACGCCGGGCGTGGTCACGGCCGGCCCGATCATCTACAACAACGCCTACCTCATCATGATGATGGCGCACGGCATCATCGCCGTCTCCATCATCACGGCGCTCATGCCGCGCCTGTCGGCCGCCGCCACGGAGGGTCGGTACGGCGACGTGGCCGCGAACCTCTCGTCGGGCCTGCGGTTGTCGACGCTCGGCCTCGCGCCGGTCACCGTCGCCTACGTCGTGCTGGGGACGCCGCTGGCGATCGTCCTGTTCAACTGGGCGAACTTCAACCTGGACCAGGCCGAGGCGACGGGGCCCGTCATCGCCGTCGCCGGTCTCGTGCTGATCCCGTTCGCGATCAGCCAGCTCCAGACCTTCGCCTTCTACGCCATGACGGACGGCAAGACCGTCGCGCTCATCAACATTCCCGTTGTCGCTGTTCGGATCGGGGCGAGCTTCGCGGCCCTCGCGTGGCTCCCGTCCGAGCACGTCGTGGCGGGCCTGATGGCCGCCAACGGTTTGTCCTATGTGGTGACAGTGGCGTTGTCGACGATCTTCCTGCGCCGCAAGATCGGCCGCCTCGGAATGGGCGAGGTCTCCCTGACGTGGTTGCGTCAGGGAATCGCCGCCGCCATCGCCGGAGTCGCCGCCTGGTTCGTGCTCGATCTGCTGCCGCCGATCTCCGGCGACAAGATCGTCCTGCTCGGGGAACTCGCGGGCGTCGGCATCCTCCTGATCCTCGTCTACCTTCTCGCCGCGTTCGCCTTGCGAATTCCCGAAACCACGGAAATGGCGCGGATGGTCAAGTCGAAACTCGGCCGCTGACAACGAAAACCCAGCGAACGGCCGCATAACGCCGACGAAACGGGCGCCACCACCCCGAGGTGACGCCCGTTTTCGTTCCCCTCGCGAGTTTTCGCCTCGGGGAGGAGTGGTCGGGACGCCCGCTGTCCGACTAGTCTGAATCCGACGGTTCCTCACCGGCCGACGACGCGCGAGTGCCACGCGCGAAGCCGGAGACGAGAACCCACTGGGCGCGGTGTTTCGATGACAGGCGAATGGACGGAGGACGACGTGGCTGGGGTGGTTACTCCCACCGTTGGTGACCTACTGGCGGATCGGTACAGCCTCGCCGCTCATATCGACGACGATTCCTCGGGACGCCAGGTGTGGCGCGGCATGGACGTGCTGCTCAACCGACCCGTGACCGTCGTCCTGCGGACGCCGGGCGGCGCCGCCGCCGAGGAGATGCTCACCGCCGCAGTGGCGGCGAGCCACGTCAACCATCCGAACGTCGTCGGCGTGTACGACGCCGTCGATCAAGGCGACTGCGCCTACATCGTTCGCGAATGGGTCGAGGGCCAATCGCTCCGGGACGCCGTCACGGCGACCAGGCTGTCCTGCGACGACGCCGTCAGCATCCTGCAATGCGTCGCCGACGCCGTCGCCGCCGTTCACGCGACGGGCGTCGCCCACGGCAACGTACACCCGGGAACGATCCTGCTGTCCGACGACGACCGCGTCGTCCTCACCGACCCGCGCGCCGACGCCCGCGCCACCGTCCCCGGAGACGTTCGCGCCATCGGCGCCTCGCTCTACTGCGCGCTGACGGGCACCTGGCCGCGCACCGTCGACGGCCCGGCCTCCCTGCCGGACGCGCCCCAGGACCAGGACGGCCACCCCGTCGCCCCCGACCTCCTGCGCGAAGACGTTCCCCCGCGCCTCAACACGCTCGTCATGGACCTGATCGCGCCGAACGCACAGGTGCCCCCCGCCGCCGAACTCGCCGCCGAACTGTCCGAAGTCCTCGCGGAGGAGGACGGCACGGGCGCGCTCGCGCTCGTCACCCCGCCGTCCGACTCCCCCGCACCGAAACCGCTCTCCCCTCGGGTCGCGGGGCGGCGCCTCGCGCTCGGGGCGGCGGCGCTCGTCGGTCTCGCCGTCGTCGGCCTGCTCGCGGCCCTGATCCTCATCCCGCCGTCGTCGACCCCGACCTCGGACGACGAATCCTCCGGTCCGACGGGCAACGACGCCAACGGCGGCGACAACCCCATGGAACCGGTGATGTTGGACCTGTCGGGGGACCGCGTCACGGTCTTCGACCCCGACAGCGGTGACAACTCCGCCAAGGAGGCCCTCGGCAACCTCGTCGACGGCGACACCGGCACCGCCTGGAAGACGAGCGTCTACTACTCGGCGAACTGGGGCAACCTCAAGGAGGGCATGGGTCTGATCATCGACCTGGGCGAGGAACAACAGCTCGTCACCGTCCACGTCAAGCTCGCCGACCCCGGCGCCGACATCGGCCTGTACTCGGCGACCGCCGACGGCGGCGTGCCGAACGAGGCCGACGCGATCGCGGACCCGCTCTCCGACGCGCCGACCGACGTCACGTTCACGATCAGCACGGATGTTGACAAGGTCCGCTACCTGCTCGTATGGTGCCCGGACCCGCCACAGTTGTCCGACGGCAACTTCCAGTGGAAGGTCAACGAAGTCGAGGTCTTCATCCGATGAGCGGTTCCAGCGGTTGGTGTTCGAACGAGCCCGCGCGATGCGCGATCTGACGGAGCTCGACGACCGCGACCTGCTGCGACGGCATGCCACCGGCGGGGACAAGGACGCGTTCGGGGAACTGTTCCGCCGCCACCGGGGGCGCCTGTGGGCCGTCGCGGTCCGAACGCTCACCGATCCCGAGGAGGCGGCCGACGCCCTTCAGGACGCGATGATCAAGGCGTATCGGGGCGCGGCGACGTTCCGCGGCGACTCGGCCGTGACGACGTGGCTGCATCGCATCGTCGTCAACGCCTGCCTGGACCGGATTCGCCGGGCGGCCGCCCGGCCCTCCGTGCCGATGGACGAGGGCCACCCCGAACCGGTCGCCGTCGGGGCGGACCCGGCGGTCTCGGCCGACGTCGTGGCGGTCCGAACCGCGCTGGCGACGCTGCCCTTCGACCAGAGGGCCGTCATCGTCTACATCGACATGCTCGGCTACCCGGTCGCCGACGTCGCGGCGATCCTCGACATTCCGCGCGGCACCGTCAAGTCCCGCGCGTCGCGGGCCCGCGCCCAACTGGCCGGACTTCTCGCCGAGGACGGGAACCGTGCCCCGGCCGCGCGCGTCTCACCTGTTGACGGCACCCGAACGCGTGCCGTCGACGGTGGGCGACGCGATCGAAAGGGGGACGACTCATGACGGGGCAACCGTCGCCGCTTCCGGAGGAGGCCGTGACGCGCGCGCTGCGCGGCTTGTCGGAGCACTATCCGACCGTGCCGGACACGGTCACGGATCGACTCGATCGGGCCTTGGCCGAGCTTCCCGACCTGTCTCCGCCGCCCGTCGCCGCACCCGAACCGGCCCCGCGTCCGCCATGGTGGCGGCGTCACGTGCTGGCGTTGTCCTCGGCCGTCGCGGCGATCGCGCTGTTCGCCGTCGGGGTGAACATGTTGAACGCGCCGGGCGGCAGCGATCCGCTGACCGCCACGGACGGCGCGGAGGAGGACTTCGCGGAGAGCTCGGAGGACGAGTCCGGCTACACCGTCACCCACTCCGGCCGTGACTACGGAGTCGACGGGCTCGACGAGGTCACGACCCGGCAGGACTCGGGTCTCACGACGCAGGACGACGAACGCGCCGCCCCGCTGTCGACGGACCCCGAACAGCTCGACTCCTGCGTCGGCATGATCGAGGACACCTACGACGGCGCGGTCTCGACCGTCGACTTCGGTTCCTACAACGGCGAACCCGCGATGGTCGTCGTGCTCGACGCCGCCGACGGCACCGTGTACGCGATCGCGGTCGGGGTCGACTGTGGCGTCACCGGCACCGACCTGATCGCCGACGACGAGGTTCCGGCCGGTTGACGGATGTTTCACGTGAAACGTCCGTTCTGGAGGATCTCCCCGCGGGGTAGTCGTCGCGCCGGGATCGTTCGTCGGCGCCGCCCCGACCCGGCGATTCGGACGGGCGAACCACGCGCCTCCGTCGAAGGCGTTCGACTCGCCGCCGGAGGCGTGACCGCCCCCGGTCCGGGAAAGCCCGCTCACACCCCCGTGGCGTGAGCCGCGTCTCGGAATGCCGCGTCCGTACGATGTCGTTGACGCTGACGAACGCCTGCTACGCACATCGAGGAGCAATCAGGTGAGCCAGATCCGTAACGTGATCATCATCGGTTCCGGTCCGGCCGGTTACACCGCCGCGCTGTACACCGCGCGCGCTGATTTGAAACCGCTGGTCATCGAGGGAGCCGAATCCGGTGGCGCCCTGATGACGACGACCGATGTCGAGAACTTCCCCGGATTCTCCGACGGGATCATGGGCCCCGACCTCATGGACAACATGCGCAAGCAGGCCGAACGCTTCGGCGCGGAGCTGCTCACCGACGACGCGAGCCGCGTCGACCTCACCGGCGACGTCAAGTCCGTCTGGGTCGGCGAGACCGAGTACCGGGCGCACACCGTCATCCTGGCGACCGGTTCGGCCTGGCGACCGCTCGGCGTCCCCGGTGAACAGGAACTCCTCGGACACGGCGTCTCGTCGTGCGCCACCTGCGACGGCTTCTTCTTCAAGGGGCAGAACATCGTCGTGATCGGGGGCGGCGACTCCGCGATGGAGGAGGCCACCTTCCTGACGAAGTTCGCCGACTCCGTCACGATCCTGCACCGCCGTGACGAATTCCGCGCCAGCAAGATCATGGCCGAGCGGGCCCTGTCGAACCCGAAGATCACCGTCGAGTGGAACACCGTCGTCGACAAGGTCGTCGGAGACCAGAAGGTGACGGGCGTCGACGTCCGGGACACGATCACCGGCGAGAGCCGTCGACTCGACGTCACGGGTGTCTTCGTCGCGATCGGCCACGACCCCCGCAGCCAACTGTTCGCCGACCAGGTCGACACCGACGACGACGGCTACGTCCTCGTCGACGCGCCGAGCTCCCGCACCAGCCTCCCCGGAGTCTTCGCGGCCGGCGACCTCGTCGACCACACGTACCAGCAGGCCATCACGGCGGCCGGCACCGGCTGTGCCGCGGCGCTCGACGCCGAGCGATACGTCGCCGCCATCGAGAGCTAGCCGCCGTTCCGGGCGACCGGAGGCCCCCACCACGACCGAACACAGGGGACTTCCGGATTCGCCCTCGCACCGACAACACCCCGCCGCCGACCCTCGCGGCGACTCAAACCGTTCACACGATCACAAGGAATCACAATGGGAGCCACCAAGGCAGTGACCGACGCGACGTTCTCGTCGGAGGTCCTGGGCGCCGACCGCCCCGTTCTCGTCGACTTCTGGGCCGAATGGTGCAGTCCGTGCCGCAAGGTCGCGCCGGTCCTCGACGAGCTCGCGACCGAGCTCGTCGGACAGGTCCAGATCGTCAAGGTCGACACCGACGCGAACCCGCAGATCACCCGCGACTACCAGGTCATGAGCGTTCCCACGCTCATGCTGTTCAAGAACGGCGAGCCGATCGGCAGCCTCATCGGCGCCAAGCCGAAGAGCGACATCCGCAAGCTCATCGAATCCGCCGATCTCGAACCGTACGGCGCGAAGTAGGCCCGACCGAACACAACGACGAACGCCGCCGCCCGCCTCGGGTCGGCGGCGTTCGTCGTGCACCGCCGGGATACGAGCGGGTTCCAAGGGGTGGACGGGTCGCGCGTCAACGCCTCGGGCGTGTGGTGCACGGTGCGACGCCGGTGACGCGGTGACGCGGTGAGGCGGCGCCCGCCGCTCTCATTGATGCCGAAGCGCGGTCCCACACGCTCCTACGTCAGAACGAACCCGCGCCGACCGGCGAGATCGACGCCAACCAACGCTCGATCGTGATGTCGATGGCGCCCGCGGCCTCATGCCACCCGCCGACGGCCGACAGGTCGAGCCGCAGGCGTGGATAGTGCGGGTCGGCCGCGACGGTCGTGAACCCGACGGCTTGGAAGAAGTCGGTGGGCGCGACGCACGCGTGCGCCTCGTTCCGATTGTCGCCGAACGTCTCCAACGCCCGGATGCCCCGTCTGGAGAGATCGGTCGCCGCCGCCTGGACGAGCAACCGTCCGATGCCCAGCCCGGTGAAGGCCGGGGCGACGTGCGCCGTCATCAACAACGCCGCGTCCGCCGACGCCGGACCGGACGGAAACTGGTTCGCGCGGGGCACCAGATACGACGGCGCGTACGTCACGAAACCCGCCGCGATGTTGTCCACGTAAGCGATCTGGCCACACCCACCCCATTGCAGCAAAGTGGACGATACCCACGCCTCCTTGTCCAGGGACGGATCCTGATCCGCCAACGCGGCACCGCATTCCGGTGACAACTCCCAGAACACGCACCCTCGACAGCGCTTCGGCAAGTCCCGCAGCGAGTTCAGAGTCATGGTCCCCATTGATCGCGACACGCGATCAATGCTAGCTTCCGGTGATGGGGCGGTGACCTTTTTTCTCGCTTTACCTGTGCCAGACAGCGGGTACGCTGGCGGAACCCTTTTTTGGCCAGCGCCACCGCGGGAGGTCTTCGTGTCTGGTACCACACTTGACGACTACACCGACCGCTACGCGGCACGCATCGGCGGGATGGCCCAATCCGAGATCCGCGCACTCTTCGCGGTCGCCAGTCGCCCCGAAATCGTCTCGCTCGCGGGCGGGAACCCGTATACTGCCGCGCTGCCGCTGCCCGAGCTCGCCGACATGTTCGCCCGCCTGATCCGTGACCAGGGGACGGAGGCGCTCCTGTACTGCCCCGGCCAGGGCAGTACCCGGCTGCGCGAGCAGATCTGCGAGGTCATGGCGGACTCCGGCATCGACTCGACGTCCGGGGCGTCACCCGACGACGTCGTCGTCACCGTCGGCGCCCAACAGGGGCTCGACCTGCTCGCCCGCGTCTTCTGCGACCCGGGCGACATCGTGCTCGCGGAGGGCCCCACCTACGTGGGCGCCCTCGGTGTCTTCTCGGCCGCTCAGGCGACGGTCGTGCACGTCGAGATGGACGCGGACGGCCTGATCCCGGAGGCGCTGGAGGCCGCGATCGTCGCGTCGCCCCGCCCGCCCAAGCTGCTGTACACCGTCCCGACGTACCAGAACCCGACCGGCGTCACGCTGTCCGCGCCGCGTCGCGCCGAGGTCCTCGACATCTGCGCCCGACACGGCGTCCTCGTCATCGAGGACGATCCGTACGGGATGCTCGGTTTCGAGGGCGATCCGCCGCGTCCGCTCCGCGCCGACACCGGCGACGGGGTGTTCTACCTCGGCACGTTCTCGAAGATCTTCGCGGCCGGCCTGCGGGTCGGTTGGGTGTTGGCCCCTCCGGCCGTGCGCGACAAGCTCGTCATGGCCTCCGAAGCCCAGATCCTCTGCCCGAGCGCGCTCACCCAGGCGGCCGTCACCGAGTACCTCGCGACGATGCCGTGGCGCCAGCAGGTCAAGGCCTTCCAGGTGCTGTACCGGGAGCGCCGGGACGCTCTCCTGGAGTCGCTCGCGGACTACATGCCTCAGGACATGACCTGGACGCGTCCGGGCGGCGGCCTGTTCGTGTGGGCGGACCTGCCGCCGGGAATCCACTCGAAGAAGATGCTCCCGGCCGCGTTGACGCAGCGCGTCGCGTACGTGCCGGGCACCGGTTTCTACGCGAACGGCGACGGCGGCGGTCAGATGCGCCTGAACTTCTCGTTCCCGTCCGCCGACCGCATCCGGGAGGGCGTGCGTCGGCTCGCCGGGGTCGTCACGACCACGGCGGAACTGCGGGATACCTTCGCCCGATGAACGCTTCCCTGACGGATGCCCGCGTCGTCGTGCTCGCCGGCGGCCTGTCGTACGAGCGCGAGGTGTCGCTGCGGTCCGGTCGCCGGGTCGCGGACGCGTTGACCCGGGTCGGCGTCCAGGCGGAACTGCGGGACGTCGACACGACCCTGCTGGCCGGTCTCACCGTCGACCCGCCGGACGCGGTCGTCTTCGGCCTGCACGGTCCCGTCGGCGAGGACGGCGCGCTGCGGGCCGTCCTGGACCTGATCGGCGTGCCCTACGTGGGTCCGACGGCCGCCGCCGCCAGTCGAGCGTGGGACAAGCCCGCCGCGAAGGCGCTCCTCCGGCAGGAGGGCGTCCCGACGCCCGACTGGATCGCCCTGCCCCGTTCGACCTTCTCCGACCTCGGCGCCGGGCCGCTGCTGGAGCGGATCGCGGACCGGCTCGGCATGCCCCTGGTCGTCAAGCCCGCCTCCGGTGGTTCGGGGCTCGGGGTGCACGTGACGACGGACGCCTCCCAACTGCCATCGGCGATGATCGGTTGTTTCGCGTACGGCGACGTCGCGTTGATCGAGCGGTACGCGCCGGGCCGGGACATCGCGGTGGGCGTGCTCGACACCGGGGACGGCCCCCGGGCATTGCCCGCGGTCGAGATCGTCCCGGCGGGGGACGAGTACGACTACGCGGCGCGGTACAACGCGGGCGCGTCGACGTGGCATGTTCCCGCGCGCCTGGACGCGGACGTGACGATGCGGCTGGCCGAGGCGGCGCTGGACGTGTTCCGGGCCCTCGACATGCGCGACCTGTCCCGAGTGGACTTCCGGGTGGCGGAGGACGGGACGCTGGCGGTCCTGGAGGCGAACGTCGTACCGGGGATGACGGAGACCTCGCTCATCCCGATGGCCGCCGAGGCCGCGGGGCTCGACGTCGGCGACGTCCTGGCGGACCTGGTCCGCATCGCGATCGCCCGCCACCGATCGTCTTGAGTTCCGTTCCCGTGTAACGATCCGCGGACGGTCCTATTGCGTCCGTTCGGTACCCTCACACCTTTGTGCAGTTACGCATTGGAGTGTTTGAATGACTTTTCCGCCTCCGGGTCCGGATGAGCGATTCCCGACCCCCTCACCCGATCTGACC
>NZ_CBCRZX010000057.1:0-27577 GCF_965137155.1 Stackebrandtia soli | reverse complement strand
GGTTNNAAACGNCTCGCTTGGTTGGGCAAATGTTCGAAACAGGCGTGTTTTCGCAATTTGCCCAACCAAGCGGAACTTTTGCCCAACCAAGCGGAGGTAGGGGGTCGGTTAGGTCGGGAGGCGGGCGTCGCGCAGCAGGTCGGCGGTGAGCCGGTCGACCTTCGCCTCGGGAAGCCCACGGGCGACGAACCAGTCGCCGACGTTTCGGATGTCGCGCAACAGGAACTCGCGACCGCGCGGGTTCGCGACGACGTCGATGATCTGCGGAACGTCGATGACCACGAGTCGTCCCTCTTGGACGATCAAGTTGTACGGCGACAGGTCGCCGTGCGTGAACCCGTCCAGGGCCATCAGGGACATGTTGTGCCGCAACTGATCCCACAGATCCGTGAGCGTCGCCGGGTCGGGCCGCAGCGCCGCCAGGCGCGGCGCCGCCGTGCCGTCGTCGTCGCCGATGTACTCCATCAGGACCTCGCTCCCGAGGACCTGAACCGGATACGGCACCGCCACGCCGGTCTCGAAGAGCCGTCGCAGCGCCACGAACTCGGCGCTCACCCATTTCGCGGCGATGACGCTCGCCCCGAAGGCGGTGCGCTTGGCGATGGCCCGGTTGACGCGGGACTCGGCGTCGCGCCGACCCGCCGTGTAGTCGTCGTCGCGGCGGAACATGCGGTGCTTGGTGTCGCGGTATCGCTTGGCCGCCAACAGGCACGAGCGTTCCGTCCCGGGGACGAAGCGCTCGATCAGGTAGACGTCGGCCTCTTTGCCGGTCTTGAGGATCCCGAGTTCGCGGTCGACGGCGGCCTTCTCCGTCACCAGCCAATCCGGGTACGGTTCGGGGCCTCGTTCCCCGCGCTCTGAATCATCCCATGTGGACCATCGGTCGCCCTCGGGCGGACCGTCCATGGAGACGGCGGGGCCGTCGTCATCGGAGAAGAACGAACGGAAGTAGTCGTGGTCTGCGGCCTCGTAGGCCGCGTCGTCGTCGTCGAAGCGCCGACGACGGGCGCGGATCGGCTGATCGCGGTGCATGGAAAGTCTCCTGGGACTTCGCGGCCACCGCGGCCTATGGTGCTCAGCCTGTGGTGGCGACGGGAAGGGAATGCGGCGCGACTCGGGCACGCCGCAGTTGCGTCATGACCATGTGCCTCTCCTTTCCCTCTCCCGCGTCGATTCGCGACGTCGGGACTCACCACGCGCCGAAGGCGCGCTCATGCCGGAGGATCCTCTCAGGCCTGGCCGACCGGCGCAAGCCCTTTTTCGGTTGCGCCTCGACGGCCGCCCGGCGCCGTAGTACAGGTCAACGGCGAGAACGGTTTCGACGTCACCGAGGCGGGTCGTCAGTCGTCCGCGAGCGCGTCGCGAAGCCGCCCACCGACGCGCGAGAGCCGTTCGCGGGCGGCGTCGGCGTCCAGTGCGCGCTCGATCATGAGGATCGCGGTCTTGGCGTGGTCGTCGCATTCGGCGAGGGCCTTCGCGGCCGTCGTCAGGTCGACGCCCGTGATGTCGGCGACCATGACGGCGGCGCGGGCGGCGAGCTTCGCGTTGAGGACGCGCATGTCGACCATGTAGTTGCCGAAGGTGTGGCCGAGTTTGACGAGCGTGATCGTCGAGATCATGTTGAGGACGAGCTTTTGCGCCGTCCCCGCCTTCAACCGGGTCGAGCCCGCGATGACCTCGTTGCCGACGACGACGTTGATCGGGTGCTCGGCGATCGCGGCGAGCGGCGGTTTCGGGTTGCAGGACAGGCCGAGTGTGAGCGCGCCGCGTCGACGGGCCTCGGTGACGGCGGCGAGCACGAAGGGCGTCCGACCGGACGCGGTGACGCCGATGACGACGTCGTCCGCTCCGATTCCGGCGGCGTCGATCGCGGCGATCCCGGCCGCCTCGTCATCCTCGGCGCCCTCCGTCGCGTTCGTCATCGCGGTGGCGCCGCCGGCGAGGATCGCGGCGATCAGTTCGGGCGGGGTGGAGAACGTCGGCGGGCATTCGGAGGCGTCGACGACCGCCATCCGTCCGGCGGTTCCCGCGCCGACGTAACGGATCCGGCCGCCGCGCTCCATGCGGGGGACGATCGCGTCGATCGCGGCGGCGATGTCGGGAAGAACGTCGGCGATCGCGCGGGGCACGGTCGCGTCGGCCTGGTTCATGACCGTCGCCAGTTCGAGGGCGGTCATCTGGTCGATGTGTGCATACCGCGGGTCGGCGCCTTCGGTCGCGAGCCCGCGCAGACTGTCCGCGACCGTCTCGGTATCCGCCACTTTCGCCTCCGTCGATTTTTTTCATGCCGACTGTTCCTAACGAAGATTAACAACATCGACAAGGGCTCGACCTGTTACCTCAGGTCGTGCCAGGTCAGGCGGGGGAAGCCACCGTAAACGGGTGTCGACAATGCTCGCGGTGAACTTGGGAACGGCGGGCGTCTCGACGGTGGTTCCGAGGCCACCGGGTCGCTGGGAAACGGCTCGATCCGGTGCCGCCGCGAGGTTCCGGAATTCGGTAACGAGCCGATCTCAATTGTGCCGCCACCCCCTCGTTCACCTCGAAAAATGTCGTACCCATCGAATAGATTCAATACACAAACCGGCAGTTCTTCCCGGTAAGGAGGCATCCATGTCGTCCACTGTGAATCTTCCGAGCCCTCTGGAGATCCCACTCAACGGCTTCGTCGACTACCTGCGCACGCGGGGCGCGGCGCGGGTGGAGGTCGCGACGCGGCACAACCGTCAAGCCGAAGAGCCGTACAGTCCCGCTCGCGACTTCTACCGCCGCATCCTCGCGGCAATCCTCGCCGGACGTCGCTGCGGCGACGACCGGCCCGTCCTCGAACACGCCATCGACGCGGCACCGACGTCGCGTCGCTCCAACTATCGTGCCGTCGTCGACGGCTGGCTGCGGTACCTGCCGAAGCTCGCGAACACGGAACACGTCCCCGTTCAGACGGGACGCTGGCGGGGGCGCAACCTCACGGTCAGGGTCACGCCGCACATGGCCGTGCGGCACGCGGACGGCACCGTGGAGGCGCTGCTGCTGTACCTGAAGGCCGAACCCCTGCCCGCGGCCGACGCGGCGGCGATGCTGTGGCTCGCCTCGGCGGCCATGCCGGAGGCGTGCCCGGGCGCCTCGCCGGTCGTCGTCGACGTCCGACGCGCTCGCGCGTATCGGGTCGTACCAACGGAACGCGCGTTCCCGGTGTGGCTGCACGCCGAGGCGGGCGGTTACCGCCAGCTGCGAGTTCAGCTGGTCGACTGACGCGAGGTCGTCCCGGCNGCCGTATCGCGTGGAACCCTGATCTTGATCACGGGTGTGTCACGCCGGGCGCCGACCCACCCCATCGGCGCCCGGCACCACAACGAAGGACCACAGTGAACTTAAATGTTCACTGTGGTCCTTCGGCTATGTCGAGGATGACCGTGAGCCTGTCGATGAGCGTCGCGTCCGCGAGCAGGCGCACTACCCTGTGGAGTGTCCACAGTTCAAGTACCGCGTCGGTGCCGAGATCGGTTCGTCTGGCGTGCAAAAGATCCACGACGTCGATCGTCTCCGACTCCGGATAGGGCGGCCGCATCGACGGCGCGGCAGGCGTCCACGTCAAGCGGACGTCGTTGGCGACCACACTGGAAATCTGGCCGTTCACTCGCGCCGGAAACGACAACAGACGATCTCGATGCCACAAGGGATTGTCAGCCGGCGGGGGCGTACGCGCCCTTCATCCGGACGTCACCGTTCCCGGCGACGATCTCGCCGGCGATCCAGGCGTCGACACCGCGCGCCATGAGCAGCGCCAGCGTCCGATCGACCTGGTGCGGCGGAACGACCGCGGCCATACCCATGCCCATGTTGAACGTCCGCTCCATCTCGTCGGCGGCGATCTGACCGGTGCGCGCCAACAGGTCGAACACGGGCTGCGGCGTCCACGAGCCGCGCTCGATGACGGCGTCGAGGTGCGGCGGCAGGACCCGGACGATGTTGCCCGGCACGCCTCCACCGGTGATGTGGGCCAGTGCGTGGACCTCGCACTCGGCGATCAACGCCAGGCAGTCCTTCGCGTAGATCTTCGTCGGCGTCAACAACTCCTCGCCGAGGGTGCGCTGGTTGCCGAACTCCGGCACCACGGTGTCCAGCGAGAGCTCCTGCGCGCCGAGCAGGATGTGTCGCACGAGCGAGTAGCCGTTGGAGTGCAGGCCCGACGCGGCCAGACCGAGCACGATGTCGCCGACGGCGACCTTCTCCGGGCCGAGCACGTCGTCGGCCTCGACGACGCCGACACCCGTCGCCGACAGGTCGTAGTCGTCGGCGCCCATGACGCCCGGGTGCTCGGCGATCTCGCCGCCGACGAGCGCGCAGCCCGCGTAGCGGCAGCCGTCGGCTATACCCGCGCCGATGTCGGCGATCTTCTCCGGAACGACCTGCCCGCAGGCGATGTAGTCCAGCAGGAACAGCGGTTCCGCGCCGCACACGACGAGATCGTCGACGACCATCGCGACCAGGTCGATGCCGACCGTGTCGTGGATGCCGAGCTTCTGCGCGATGACGAGTTTCGTGCCGACCCCGTCCGTGGACGACGCCAGCAGCGGCTGCTTGTACTTGTTGACGTCGAGCGCGAACAGCCCGGCGAAGCCGCCGATACCGCCGACGACCTCCGGCCTCGTCGTCTTGCGGATCTTCGACTTCAACGCCTCGACGGCGCGGTCACCGGCGGCGATGTCCACCCCGGCCTCGCGGTAGGAGGACCCGCCGACGCGGGAGGTCTTCTGGCTGCTCATCGTTTCCCCTTTTCTCGGTGAGCGGCTCCCTCACCGGATGTGGCGGATTGGCGGGCGGTCGGGTCGGTCGGTTCGCTCGCGGCGTCGGCGCGCCGATCGAGCCCTTCGAGCAGGTGTTTGCCGATCACGTCGCCCTCGGGCAGCGGGATCGGGTAGTTGCCGTCGAAGCAGGCGGTGCACAGACGGGTCGGCGGTTGCTCGGACGCGGCGACGAGCCCGTCGAGCGACACGTAACCGAGGGAGTCCGCGCCGATGGAGCGGCGGATGCCGTCGATGTCGAGATTGTCGGCGATGAGTTCGGCCTTCGTGGCGAAGTCGATGCCGTAGAAACACGGCCACTTCACCGGCGGCGACGAGATCCGGACGTGGACTTCGAGCGCGCCGGCCTCGCGCAGCATCCGGACCTGGGCGCGTTGCGTGTTGCCGCGCACGATCGAATCGTCGACGACGACGATTCGCTTGCCGCGCACCTGTTCCCGCAACGGGTTGAGCTTGAGCTGGATACCGAGCTGACGGAGCGTCTGCGACGGTTGGATGAACGTTCGCCCCACGTAGTTGTTCTTCGTGAAGCCGAGGCCGTAGGGGGTGCCCGACGCCTCCGCGTAACCGATCGCGGCGGGGATGCCCGACTCCGGGACAGGGATCACGAGATCCGCCTCGGCCGGGTGTTCCTTCGCGAGGCGCCGCCCGATCTCGACCCGCGCCGAGTAGACGTTGCGTCCCGCGATCGTCGTGTCGGGCCGCGCGAGGTAGACGTACTCGAACAGGCAGCCCTTCGGTTCCGGCGCTCCGAATCTGGCGGATCGGAGACCGTGCTCGTCGATGGCGAGCAGTTCGCCGGGCTCGATCTCGCGGACGGTCGACGCCCCGACGGTGTCGAGCGCGGCGGTCTCACTCGCGATGACCCAGCCGCGTTCGAGGCGACCGAGGACGAGCGGGCGGACGCCGTTGACGTCGCGCGCGGCGTACAGGGTCGTGTCGTCCATGAACACGAAGCTGAACGCGCCCTGAAGCGTCGGTAGGACCTTCAGCGCCGCCGATTCCACCGACTCGTCCGGGTATGACGCCAGCAACGCGGTCACGAAGGCCGTGTCGGACGTCGACCCGGCGACGTCGAGACCGCGCCGCGCGCATTCGGCGGCGAGTTCGGCGGTGTTCGTCAGGTTTCCGTTGTGGCCGAGCGCGATCGTCGTGCCGGTCGTGGTCGACCGCAAGGTCGGTTGCGCGTTCTCCCAGGTCGGGGAACCGGTCGTCGAATAGCGGGCGTGGCCGATCGCCAGGTGTCCCGTCAGCGGCGCGAGCGTCGGCTCGTCGAAGACCTGAGCCACCAGGCCGAGGTCCTTGTAGACGGTGACGGAGGCGCCGTCGGAGACGGCGATGCCCGCCGCCTCCTGACCCCGATGCTGTAGTGCGTAAAGACCGAAATAGGTCAGCTTGGCGACTTCGTCACCGGGCGCCCACACACCGAAAACACCACAAGCGTCCTGTGGGCTGGAGTCGGTGGGGTCCAGATCGGTTGTCAGTCGCCCATCACCTCGGGGCACCGATGCTCCTCGTTGGGGTTGCTGCCGCCGCCGACGTTTTGGCCGACACGACGAACGCGATCGAAAACGGAAGGAGGCGCCGCCGCAGCGCAGCTCGCTGGCCTCACACCGGCCAGTTTAGCCGCAAGATCACGCCTTGGCTGTCCGGTGCGACGTCTACCACCGGTGACGCTGCTCCTGGTTGTCGTCGTCTTCGTCACGATAACGGCGCCCGCCCCGGTTCGGAGGCGTCTGGTCGTACGGATCCCGCTGTGCCTGGTCACCGTACGGTTCGCGCTGCGGCGGGGGCTGGTCGTACCGCGAGTCGTAGCCGCCGCCCCAACCGCCCCGGTTCGGGTCCGGCGACGCGGGCGGATAACCGCGCGTGTCCCGCGAGTCGTATTCGTTCGGCTGGTTCGGCGGGCCGGACGCTGGGTAACGGTTCGTGTCCCGTCCGTCGTAATCGCCCGGGCCGGAGTCGAAACGCTGCGTCTGTCGCTGATCCCCGTACGACGGACCGAAGCCGCCACCGGACGTCGGGTTCGTCCCCTCGTACGACGGACCGAAGCCGCCGCCCGAGGTCGGGGTCGAACCGTACTGCGCGAGGTCGTCGTCCGCGATCAATGGGCCATTGTGGATCATTGTCGGGGCGTCCATGCCGGGGCGATGCCGCGCCGCGTCGTACACGCCCAGCTGGCCCGTCTGGGTCGCCGACGGCCGGTGCGTGGGAGGCAGATCCGGCAGCGGACGGTCGTCATCGTCGTTGTCGTCGTCCTTGCCCTTGCGGAACAGGAGCACGATCGCGACGATGCCGCCGATCACGAGCAGCGCGCCGAGGATGATCAGCAGCCACATGGTGACGCCGAAACCGCCCTCGTCCTTCGGCTTCTCCGCCTTCGGCTCCTCGCTGGGCTCGGCGGTCGGTTCGTCCTTCGCCGCCTTCTTCATACGGGCGTCGCCCTTGGCCTCCTTGCCAGCGACGGCCGTGAACTTCTTGACGTCCTCCCGGTAACCGTCCTTCGAGAACGTCACCTCGACCTCGCCCGCGGCGATCTCGCCGACGATGCGGTAGTTCCCGGCCGCGTCGGTCTGCGCCTCGGGGAGGGACGTGCCCTTGCTGTCCTTCGCGACGACCTTGACGCCTTCGATCGGCTCCTTCGAGGAGACGTCCGTGACGTTGCCGCTCAGGCCGGTCGCCGTCTGCTTCGACCCGACGATCGAGACCCCCGCGGAGCCGCTGCCCTGGTTCGGGGGCGACATCGTGACATCGATCGTGCCGCTGGCCGTCTGCCCCTCGGGCAGGGCGCTGCCCGCCTTCGGCGTCAAGACGACGTTGAACGTCTTGCTCGCGCCGCGATCGATGGTTCCACAGTTGACGGAGTTGCCCGCCGCACTGTCGCAGTTGCCCGCCTCGACCGTCATGTCGACGTGCTCGTTGACCCCCGTCAACGCGACCTGGCCGCCGGCCCCCTCGCTGGCCTGCAACAGGTCGGTGTTCTTCACGGTGACGGACACGCGAACCGCTTCGCCGCCGGTCGACAGGCTCGCCGAACCCGGATTGAACGTCACCTCGAGTCGAACCGGAGGCAGCGCCTGCGCGCTCGTCGCGACGAACCCGGCACCGCCGATGCCGAGCGCCGCCGCCATCACCGTGCCGAGAACGCGCCGACCCCACCGGGACCGGGCGCGACCGGAGTATGTTGTTGTCACTGTCACCGCTCCTCGGGCAATACGTGTGCCGGCTTTTGGGCGCACCAAGGCGCACCAATTCCCACGGTCACTATGCCCTGCTTTGGCAACCCGATGCTAGTCCGGGGGGCCCGGCGCGGTGATTCGTTACCCGAACGTCTCCACATCCTCGACCGACTCGCCCGTCCACGGACGCCGAACGACGTCACTCGAATCCCGGACGACGACCCTTGCCGCACCCGTCCCATCCTGTCGGGGGCGCCGCATACAGTGCTGTTCCGTGGAGAACTCGACGAACACCACCGTGATCGAAGCCGCGTTCGCCGCGCTCGACACCCCCGAAGGACCGTCGCGCGCGCTGCAGCGCGACGCCGTTCGGGCGCTCGTGGCCAGACTCGCCGAGATCGCCCCGGGGAAGACCGTCGAGGTGCGGATACCGCCGTTCGCGGCCGTCCAGATCATCGCCGGTCCTCGACACACGCGCGGGACGCCGCCCAACGTCGTCGAGTGCGATCCGTTGACGTTCCTCGAACTCGCGGCCGGTCGGCTCGACTTCGCCGAGGCCGTCGCCACCGGCGCCGTCCACGCCAGCGGTACCCGAGCCGACCTGACCGACCTACTCCCCTTGACGCCCTAGGACTTCCGCAGTCCGGTACCACCTCACCCCCGGCCGGGGTGCGTCTTGGTTGGTCGGTGGTTGTGTTTCGCGGCTTGGTGGGTCTTTCTTCCTGCCCGTGGTTCGNGTTGCGGNNCCGTNCGTCGCCCCACCAAGCCGAAGCTGGGGTGCCGTCCCGAGAGGTGCCCTTCGGGCGCTGGCCCTTCTCGTGCCATCACGAGCAGGCGATTCGTGGGTCGCCTCCTTGCTCGTTGATAGTGTTTGCGCCTACATGTAGTCTGGCAATATGTTGAATGTCTACCTATGGGTGTCTCGGGTCGGTGATGTCGCGTGACCGCCCTCGATCTGGCTCGATTGCAGTTCGCCACGACCACGGCGATCCACTGGCTGTTCGTGATGGTGACGCTCGGGCTCGTCGTGGCCGTCGTCATCCTGCAAACCCGCGCCTTCTTCACTAGGGACGCCGCGAAACGCGAACTGCTGTACCGGATGACCAGGTACTGGGGCCTGCTGTACGTCATCAACTACGCGGTCGGCATCGCCTCCGGCATCGTCATGGAGTTCCAGTTCGGCACGAACTGGAGCGGCCTCTCCCACCTCGTCGGCGACGTCTTCGGCGCGCCGCTGGCGGTCGAGACGCTCGTCGCCTTCGTGGCGGAGTCCACCTTCCTGGCACTGTGGATATTCGGCTGGGAGCGCCTGAACCGAGGCGTGCACCTCGCCCTGATCTGGCTCGTCGCGTTCACCGCGTACGCCTCGGCGTTCTGGGTGCTCGTCGCCAACGGCTTCATGCAGGATCCACGGGGCTACGAACTCGCCGATGGACGCGCGAACCTCACCGACGTCGGAGCGCTCATCGCCAATCCGAACGCGCTCATGGCCTTCCTGCACGTCATCGGCGCCGGTCTCGCCGCCGGTGGGGTGATCATCGTCGTCGTCAGTTCCGCGCACCTGTTTCGCAGGACCGCCGAGCGCGACTTCTACGTCCGTTCGTTCCGGCTCGGTTTCCTGCTGGGGCTGTTCGGCATGACGTGGGCCTTCGGCACCGGCTGGGCCCAGTACGGCGTCGTCACCGAGAACCAACCCGCGAAGACCATGGACGCGCTCAGCAATTCCACCAAGGCCGCCGAGGTCAACGCGTTGCTGACGGAGCGTTTCGGTGAGGGCGACTGGGTCGGCGGTCCCGGTCTGTTCGCGCTGTTCCTGGTCATGATGATGATCGCGGAGCTGGGGCAGCCGTTCATGTTCCTCATGTCCCCGCTCGTCTTCGGCAAGCTCTCCGCGCGGCTGTGGTGGGTGATGCCGTTGTTCTGGCTGGCGCTGCCGCTGCCGTTCGTCGCCGCCTTGAGCGGTTGGCTGTTCCGGGAACTGGGGCGCCAACCCTGGATCGTCTACGGCGTCCAACGCACCGCCGACGCGGTCAGCGATCACAGCGTCAGTACCATGTGGACGTCCTTTGTGGTGTTCACGGCGATCGGGTTGACGCTCCTCGTCACCAACTGGTGGCTCATCGCCCGCAACGCCGTCGCCGGGCCGAATCGACCGATCTTCACGTACGGCGGCGCCCTGCTCGGCCCAGACGCGGCCGTCTCCCCCTCGACTCTCGTAAAGGACGGTCCGTCATGACCGAGACCTTCGTCATCCTGCTCGGGCTCGTCTTCGCCGGGTACTTCGCGCTCGCCGGGTACGACTACGGCGTCGGTTCGCTGCTGACGGCCGTCGCCCGGACCGATGTCGAGCGGCGGTACGCGCTCGGCGCGCTCGGCCCGTTCTTCCTCGGCAACGAGGTCTGGCTCGTCGCGGGACTCGGCCTGCTGCTCGGCGCCTTCCCTCTCGCCGACGGGGTCCTCCTGTCCGGGTTGTATCCCATCCTGATCGGTCTCATCGGCGCGATCGTGGCGTTCACCGCGCTCGTGCAGTTGCGGTCGCGGTTGTCGGGGGCGAGACGCCTCGTCGACGGCGTCATCGTCGCGGCGGGCGTCCTCATCGGCATCGGGTGGGGTGCGGCGTTCGGGGCGTTGTTGCAGGGCCTGCCGGTGCGGATCGGGCCGCTGCCGATCCTGTTCGGGCTGCTGATGGTGGCGCTGTTCGTCCTCCACGGGGCGGTCCTGTTGGCGTCGCGCACCCATGGGGTGGTCGCCGAGCGCGCGCGTCGGATCGCGACGCGAATGGTCCATCCCGCCGTCGTTCTCGTCGTCGTGACGGGGCTCGCGGCCGCGCTCGACGGTGACGCGATCCGCAACCCGGTGTTCGCCGTCGCCGGAGCGGGCGTCCTCGCCGCGTCGGTCGGCGCCGCCGGGAGGGCCGTGCGGGCGGGACGCCTCGGGATCGGGCTGGTCGCGTCCGGGGCCGCGGCGGCGATGCCGGTGCTCATCGTCGGCGCCGCGACCGCGCCGTATCTCGTCGTCCATTCCGGAGGAGAGTCGGTGACCTTCGCCGCGGCGATCGCGGGCGACGTGTCGCTGGCGTTCATGACGGCGGCGGTGGTGCCCCTCCTGCCGGTCCTCCTGGCCTTCCAGGCCGCGACGTGGTGGATCTGGCGCCGGGCGCCACGTCGACCCAACTTCTACTAGACGTAGAATCGCTGCTGTGCGTCCCATCGACCCGACCATGATGGCCCGGCTGCCACCGCTGCGCCGCTACCTGCGCGCGGCGGCCGTGGTCGCGATGATCGGAGCCGGGCTCATCGTCGCCCAGGCGGTCGTCCTGTCGGGCCTCCTCGCCGACCTCGTCGCCGGCACCGGCGACCTCGGCGCGGTCGGTTCGACCGCCGCCGTTCTCGCCGCGGTCATCGCGGGCCGGGCTGGCCTGTCCTGGGTCTCCGGCACGCTCGCCGCCCGCAGCGCCGCCGCCGTCAAGGCCCAGTTGCGTCGTGACGTGGTGGACGCGCTGGCCCACCGCGACCGGCGCGACTCGCGGGCCGACGCCGGTTCCACCGTCACCCTGCTCACGCGCGGCGTCGACGGCGTCGACGCCTATCTGACCGGCTATCTTCCGCAGCTGACGCTCGCGGCGTTCGTGCCGCTGACCGTGCTCGTCGTCTTCGCCTTCAACGACCTCGCCTCGCTCATCGTCGTCCTGCTCACGGTGCCGCTGATCCCGATCTTCGGCATCCTGATCGGTTGGCACACGCAGGCGAAGACCGATCGGCAGTGGCGGACGCTGTCGCGGCTCGGCGGCCACTTCCTCGACGTCGTGAGCGGACTGTCGACCCTGCGGGTCTTCGGGAGGGTCGCGGCGACCGCCGAGTCCGTCCGCCGCGTTGCCGACGACTACCGGCGCGCCACGGTGGAGACCTTGCGCGTCGCGTTCCTGTCCGCGCTGGTCCTGGAGCTCGTCGCGACGGTCTCCGTCGCGCTCATCGCCGTACCCGTCGGACTGCAACTGCTGGACGGGCAGCTCGACCTGCGCACGGCCTTCCTGATCCTGCTGCTCGCGCCCGAGGTGTACCTGCCGCTGCGCGCGATGGGCACCCAGTTCCACGCGGCGGGCGAAGGCCTGTCCGCGGTCACCGAAGCCTTCGCCGTCATCGACTTCAGCCGTACGCCCCACAGTGACAACACAGTGGACGAATCGGACGCGGACCGCGACGCGGCACCGGACCGAGACGTCATTCCCCGTCAGGAACCGCCGATGAGCAACCCCGAACACGCCATCGCCTTCACCGACGTCACCGTCGCCTACCCGGGCCGCGCCGAGCCCGCCCTCGACCGCGCGNGCGCCGNCGTCCGCCCCGGCGAGACCATCGCCCTCATCGGGCCGAGTGGAGCGGGCAAGACGACCCTGCTCAACCTCCTGCTCGGCTTCGCCCCACTGGCGTCGGGCTCGGTCACCTACGGCGGGGACAGCGTCACGTCCATCGACGCCGACCAATGGCTCAGGCGGATCGCATGGGTTCCGCAACGGCCGCACCTCTTCGCGATGACCGTCGCCGACAATGTGCGCCTGGGGCAACCCGACGCCGGCGACGCCGACGTCGCCGCCGCGCTCGACGCGGCCCGTGCCACCGAGTTCCTGGCCGAACTGCCCGACGGTCTCGACACCGCGCTCGGCGAATCCGGCCACGGCCTCTCGACCGGCCAGGCCCGCCGCATCGCCCTCGCCCGCGCGTTTCTGCGCCTGCGCGTCCTCGACTGCCCGATCGTGCTCCTCGACGAGCCGACGGCGAGCCTCGACGCCGCCTCCGAGGCCGCCGTGACCGCCGCGACAGGTGAACTCCTCAAGGGACGGACCGCGCTCGTCGTCGCGCACCGCGCCGCGATGCTCGACGGCGCCGACCGCGTCTGGCACGTCGAACGCGGCCGGATCAGCGAACGCGCGGTGGCGCGTCCTTCCCCTGCCGCGCAGTCGAAGTCCGTCACCTCGGCAGGTCGTACGGTGGTGACCCCGTGATCGAACTGCGGATGCTTCGGCTCATCTCCCCGCACCTGCCCCGCATCGCGCTCGCGGGGCTCATCGGCGCGGGAGCCGAACTGTCCGGCATCGCCCTCATCGCGACCGCCGCGTGGCTCCTCGCCACGGCCGCCTCGGCGCCACCGCTGACCGCCCTGTCCGTCGCGATCGTCGCCGTCCGCACCTTCGCGATCAGCCGGGGCGTCCTGCGTTATCTCGACCGACTCGTCGGTCACGACGCCGTGCTGCGGGCGCTCGCCGCGCTCCGTGGGCGCGTCTTCAGCGCGATCGCGCCGCTCGTGCCCGCCACCAGCCGTGTGTTCGGCGGGCCGGACCTGTTGAACCGCCTTGTCACCGACGTCGACGCGATCCAGGATCTCGTCCTCCGCGTCTTCACTCCGATCTGGACGGCCGTTGTCGTCGGCGCGGCCACCCTGACCTTCGTCGCCTTCTTCTCGCCGCCGGCCGCCGCCGTCGCCGCCTGCGGACTACTCCTCGCCGGAGTCGCCCTGCCCGTCGTCGCGTCCCGGACCGCCGACCGCGCCGCCCGCGACACCGCCGTCCACCGCGGCGCGTTGGCCGCCTCCGCCGTCGACCTCGTGCGCGGTGAACGCGACCTCGCCGCCTACGGCGCCACCGAAATCGCCGCCCAACGCGCCTCCGCCGACGCGGACGCCCTCGCCGACGCCGAACGTCGCGGCGCAGCCTCCGCCACCGTCACGACCGCGCTCGGCACGCTCGTCGCGGGCGTCACCGTCATCGCCGTCGCGTTGACCGCGCCCGACCTCGGCGTCATGACCGCGGTTCTCGCGCTGACCGTCCTCGTCGCGTTCGAGTCCGTCGCGGTGCTCCCCGCCGCCGCGAAACGACTCGTCGACATCCGCGCCAGCGCCCGTCGCCTCGTCGACATCCTCGACCTGCCGCCCACCGTCCCCGATCCGGCCGAGCCGTTGCCCCTGCCGACCGACCCGACCCTGCGCCTGCGCGGCGCCCGGCCCGCGATCGGTGGGCGCGTCGACGCCGGGGCGACCGTCGACCTCGACCTGCCGCCCGGCCGTCGCGTCGCGATCGTCGGCCCCAGCGGCGGCGGCAAGACGATGCTCCTGTCGATGCTCACCCGTTTCGTCCCCATCGGATCCGGCACGGTGACCCTCGGCGGAGTCGACATGGACCGGCTCACCGGGGACGACGTGCGCACCGTCATCGGCGGCATGACCGCCGACGCACACGTCTTCGCCGTGACGATCCGCGACAACCTCCGCGTCGCCGCCCCCGAAGCCGACGACGACCGGCTCGCCGCCGCGCTCGCCGCCGCCGGTCTGCCCGACTGGGCCGATCGACTCGACCTGTGGCCCGGCGACGACGGCGCGGAACTGTCCGGCGGTCAACGGCAGCGCCTCCTCCTCGCCCGCGCGCTCCTCGCCGACCACGCCGTCCTCGTCCTCGACGAACCCACCGAGCATCTCGACGACGCCACCGCCGACGCCGTGACCCGGGACCTGCTCGCCGCCACGGAGGGCCGGTCCCTGCTGCTCGTCACGCACCGCCTGCGGGGACTCGACCAACTCGACGAGATCGTCGTCCTCGACGACGGCCGCGTCGTCGAACGGGGCACGCACGATCAACTCATGGATCGCGGCGGCTACTACCACCAGGCACAACCACAATCGACCATAGACAGGACAGGCTCAGCCATATGACCGCCGTTCGCGCTCCAGGGCGTGTACCCCGTTCTCCGCTGCGTGCGCCCCGGGCGACGCTTCGCGGCATTGTCGGTTCCCCCACGTGCGACCCCGGTGGGCAGGACGGTCTTCGCCCTGCTCCGCGTCCACGCGGAACCCGTTCGTCACGGGGGAGGTTCTCCCAACTCGCCCTGGTCGTCACGCTCGCCGCCGCGTTCGCGGTGCTGTTCGGGCCCGCCCCCGCGTGGGCGCACGCGCAACTGCTGTCATCCGACCCGGCCGACGGCGCCGCGCTCGACGACGCGCCCGACACCATCACGCTCACGTTCTCCGAAGAGCTCGACCCGGCGTCGACGCAGTTGGCCGTCGTCATCCCGGGGGGCGACACGCTGATCCTCGATCCGGCCATATTCGACGGTGATGAGGTGACGCAGGCGGTCACGCTGCCGGTGGCGGGGGAGTACACGGTCTCGTATCGGCTCGTCTCCGTCGACGGGCACCCGGTCGAAGGCACGCTTCAGTTCAGTGTCGCGAGCGTTCCGCCGGGCAATGCCGACGCGCCCCGATCCCCCGCGCCGGGGGCGACGAGTGCCGGGCCGGACGCGGCCGACGACGGTGACGGCCCGCACTGGGTCTGGTACCTCGTCGGCGCGGCGGTCCTCGGCGGTGTCGTCGTCGCAGTCGTGGTCATGTCGGGCCGTCGCCCTCCCCGTCCGTGACCGTGTCGTCCGTCGCCGAATCGCACGGCTGCTATATCCCGAACCGTTGCGAGGCCGAGGTTCCGACCGCGCTACGGAGGTGACCGTCGCGTCGTCGCGCGGTCGGTTCTAGCGGTGAAGCGCGTGGGCAGCCGCCCGCGCGATGTCGTCGGCGAGGCGCCGCTTCGTTCGTGTCGTCGTGATGTGCATCGTCGTCACGAGGACTCGGAGCGCGCTGGTGTCGTCCTCTGCGGGCGCCAGCGTCATCGCCACCAGAGTCGGCGACCGATACAAAGTGGACGCGCTGACTCGGAACAGGCGGGGGATCTCCGAGACGTCGGCGTCGGGGCACACCGTGATGACGGCGGGGGCCAGGGTCGGCCACACCGTGTCGACCGGCGCTGATAGTCGATAGTGGAACTCTGCGGGCATGGTCCTCCTTCGCGGTGGCCCGCATCCTATGCGCCGTGGTCGACCGTCGGAGTCGGTTCGGACCGTGGCACCGCGCCGCGCCCTCGGAGGACGCGGACGTCGGTCGGCCGCCCGCCGATTCCGGTCTCCACGTCCCGAGCGGGGGAGATCGTTTGCCGCATCCGGGTAAAGTGCCTGCTACCCCGCAAAACGTCGAACCCCTGTAAGGACAGTCATGACGTACCCACCCCAGGGCGGCTACCCCGACCCGAACCAGCAGCCGCAGTCCGGTTGGCCGACGTCCCCTGATGGCGGGCAACAGCCGGGTATGGCTCCGCACCAGCAGCCCACCGACGTGTTCGGTGACCACAGTGGTGGTACGCCCGGCATGACGCCTCCCGGTGGCGGGTACGGCCCGCCCCCGCAGGTGGACGGCTTCCTTCCGCCGGAGCCGCCGAAGAAGAAGTCGAACGCGGGCGTGCTCGTCGGCCTGCTCGCCTTCGTGATCGTCGTCGCGACCGGTGTGACGCTGTACTTCATGGGCGTCTTCGACCCGGCCTCCAAGAACGACGAGGCCAAGGAACCCACGACGGTCACGAGTGACGAACCGTCCGGTGACGAGACGAAGGACGACTCGGCGGATGAATCGCAGGAGGGCAAGCCCACCGCGACCGTCGAGGACTACTACACGGCCGCCAAGGCCCACGACCAGGACGGTCTCGTCGCGACGATGTGCGCGTCGACGTACGCCGAGTACGAGGAGACCGGCATGACCGACGAGCAGTGGCAGCAGATGTGGGACGCGGTCGACCAGACCGAGTACGAGATCACCGGCGAGACGATCGCCGAGGACGGCACCTCCGCCGAGGTCACCGTCAACCAGACCGCCAACGGTTCGACCAAGGAAGTGACGGCGCAGCTCGTCCTCGAAGAGGACGCGTGGAAGATCTGCACCTTCGCGTGNCGCCGNACCCACCCGGTGGCACAATCGTGGCCATGCCACGAGACGTCAGCCGCCCCGCGACCCCGATCGACTGCCCCTGTGGGGGAGGCCGATACGTCGACTGTTGCGGCCCGTTCCACGCGGGCGCTGCGGCCCCGACCGCCGAAGCCCTGATGCGTTCCCGATACAGCGCATTCGCGGTGGGCGACGCGGCCTATCTCACGGCGACGTGGCACCCGGATCATCGTCCCGACGAGCTCGACCTCGCCGACGGCAAGCGTTGGACGCGGTTGGAGATCCTCGACACCGGGGACGGTTCGCCGTTCCACCGCACGGGGACGGTGACGTTCCGGGCGGCCTTCCGTCACCGGGGCGAGGACTACCGCTTCGAGGAGAAGAGCCGCTTCGAGCGGGTCGACGGTTCGTGGGTCTATGTGGACGCCGAGTTCGTGCGCTGACTGACGGGTACTCGATTCGGTTATCGTCCGAATGGGCGAAACATCATCAACTGAACGGCCGAGGATATTCAGCGTTCCCTCACTCTGTGTAGTTGATTCGGGGGTGGGTGATCGTTGTGGTTTTGTTTCATCGACCAGCGCAAAACGGGCCATCACCCGCTGCCTCCGAGTGACCGGGGCGACCCCACCGCCCGCTTCGCCGTCACTGTCCGTGATGGACATCGACGATCATCGTTGCTAGGGTCCATCGTGTTCGAGGGTGCCCCCCGATCGGTTTGCCCGGTTCAGCCCCGCCGAACACCGCGATTCCATATGGAAATACGAGAAAGGCGTGGACGATGAGTGTTGTCGAAACCTGGGTGCTCGCGTTCGACGCGTCCTGCGGGACGTGCCGCGAAGTGTCGGAAGTCGTGCTCAACGCGTGCGACGGGCGGCTCGAGGTGCTGCCGTTGTCCCGCCCCGACGTGGAGGAGTGGCGACGCAGGGCCCTCGGCGAAGATCCCGAGTGGACCCCCACTCTGCTGCGGGTGTCCGAGGGGAACGTGACCGCGTGGACGGGCGCCGGAATGGCCCTGCCCCTGACGCGACGACTGGGCGTCAAGGCCTCCGTGCGTGTCCTTCAGGCCCTTGGAAAGCTCCGTGATGACGTCCGCAATCCCTTGGCGGACAGCGATGGCGGCACGGCTCGCCGCCGCTTCCTCCAGCTCGGCGCCGGTCTCGCCGTCGCGGGAGGCATCGTCCTCGCTGGACGGACGCCGGCGTTCGCCGACGACCGGTGCGTGGCCGCCCGCGAATGGGTCCAGGCGAACCTGGACCGCCTGCCGACGACCTACGCCGACCTGACGCGCTACCAGATGGACTACCGTCGCGCGATCTTCTCCGAGCTCACCCCCGACGTCCAGAGCGCGCTGTGGGTCGAGCACCTGAACCTCTACCGCGCCGGGCACCCCACCATGACGCCGGAACAGGACGCCCTGATGGACCGCTTCATCGAGGTCGCCCGCGACACGACGACGTTCAGCGCGACGGAGCCCTCGGCGGCCGTCAGCGAACTGCGCGACCTGGCGATCGAGGCGTTCGGCAAGGACGAGGCCGCCGCCATCCTCGCCAACCTCGGCCCGGCACTGTCGACGGGGATCGCCTCGGACGTGACGCCCAACGCCGCCTGCACCTGCAGCTACTTCTCCGACTACTGCGCGAGCGGCCGGTACTGCACGAAGCGGTACAAGACCTGCTCGGACACGTCCTCCGGCTGCGGCTCGTACTGGGTCTACGCGTGCAACGGCCTGTGCTGCTCCAGTTCGACGAACTGCATCTGACGAAAGGCCCGACAGGGATCCGAACACCACGATGGCCATACTGGACTGATCAGTCCAGTATGGCCATCGTGGTGTGTCAGGCGCAGGGATCGACGCCGGGCTGGCCGGGCCGGGTGATGCCCCGGTCGTCCAGGATCCGCTCGAGCAGGGCGGGCCTGGCGGGCATGAGCGCGTCGGCGCACGCGTCCACGAGTTCGTTGTACGTCGCCTCGTCGTCGGGCGCGGTGCCGGAGAACCAGATGTGGACCGCGTAGCCGTCGGCGTGCGCGCGGGCGATGAACTTCGGCGTCGCGATCTTGACCCAACCGTTGAGCGTCACGGGAATCTGCAACGCGACGGTGCCGTCGATCGGCTTGGCGCCGGTGAAGAAGTACGCCGCGATGCCCGCGGTTCCGGGCGCGAGCCCGATCTGTGGGGCGAGACCGTGGAACTCGGAGACGGCGAGGTCGTTGAACGACGACACGATCACGTCGGTCCGACCGGACGCGTTCAGGAAGTCCGCCAACAGACGTGCCGTGCGCAGGAACGACGCGACGTCGAGGGTGCCGCTGCCCTTGATCTCGATGTTGATCGGGGTGAAGGGGAACCGCTCGAAGACCTCGGCGAGCGCCGGGGCCGCGAAGTCGTCGGCGGTGTGACCGTCGGGCGGTGCGACGTCGCCGGTGCGGACGCCGCGCAGGGTGTACGCGTCTTCGGGCTGGTCGGGGTCCGTGCCGACGTCGGGAACGAAGTTGTACGCGGCGTCGAGTGTCTGGATCTCGGCGAGGGTCAGGTCCTCGACCTTCCCGGTCCCGTCGGTCGTCTCGTCAACGGTCGCGTTGTGGATGACGACGAGCTGCTCGTCGACTGTGGAGTGTACGTCAAGCTCGATCATGTCCGACCCGAGCGCCACGGCGCGTTCGAAGGCGTACATGGTGTTCGTCGGCGCCTCCATCTCGCCGCCGGAGTGCGCCATGTTCATGACGCGCTGGTCGAGCCATGGATTGGTCGCATTCGTGGTGTTGTCGGCGTGCGCGGGGGCGGCGCTGATCGACGCCAGCGCGGTGGCGGCCACGCCGACCGAGAGCAGGTGTCTATATCGCACGGTGGCACCTCTTTTCCGGCGCGGTTGGCGAACGGCGCCGAGTTGAATTGACATCTTTCGATGTCGTCATCGTAACGATCCGGAAGCGAGGCCGAGGTGCCGAAACGACGAACGGCCGGGCCCGCTCGTCTTCGTGCCGGACGTCGACTCGCGCCACCCCTTGCGCACGAGGTGGATCGGCGAATATCAGTCCATCTTCGATGAACGGGCGAAGGCGTCCGTGGCGGCGACGACCGCCGCGTCCATGTTGTCGCCCGCACAGTGCCCGCCCCCGCCGATGGCGTCGAGTCGCCCGGCGGGCCAGGCCCGGTCCACCTCCCACGGTGTCCGCAACGGCCCCTGCAGATCGAGGGCCCCGTGCACGATGACCCCGGGGATGTCCTTAATGAGATCCATGTTGGATAGAATCGGCCGGTCGTCCAGCCACGCGCCGTGCCTCCAGTAGTGGGTGACGGTGCGAGCGAAGCCATAGCGAAAACGAGGATCGGCGAACCGGGGGTTCGGCTTGAACTCGTCTCCCATCTGGACGATCGCCTCCTCCCAGTCGCACCAGCGCCGCGCGGCCGCCTCGCGCACCACCGGATCCGGGTCCTCCAGCAGCACGTTGTACGCCGCCGACAGATCCCCGTCGCGCAGTTTCTCCGGCGCACCGTCGCGGAACCGCTCCCACGCCTCAGGGAAGAAACGACCGAGGCCACGCGTCATCCACTCCACTTCGGAGCGGCGATTCGTGCCGGCACCGAAGAGGACGATCTCGCTCACCGCGTCGGGATGCCGCTGCGCGTAGGTCAGCGCCAGGGCCGAACCCCACGACGCCCCGAACACCAACCACGCCTCGACGTCGAACAGCTTCCGAAGTCGTTCGATGTCGGCGACGACGTGGTCCGTCGTGTTCACCGACATGTCGGTCTCGTAGTCGGCCGCGCTCGGGGTCGACTCCCCGGCGCCCCGCTGATCGAAGAGCAGGATCCGGTACTTCGCGGGGTCGAACATGCGCGCGTACCAGGGAGCGGCGCCGCTGCCTGGGCCGCCGTGCAGGGCGACGGCGGGTTTGCCGTCCGGGTTGCCGTGCAGCCGCCAGGCGATCGTGTTGCCGTCTCCGACGTCGAGAGCGCCCTGGTCGTACGGTTCGGATGGGGGATACATGTCCATGAATTGCCTCCAGTCGTGTTAGCGCTAATACAATAGCGCTTATACTTCTGAGATGACAGCGACCTCACCCCTCACTCTCACGGGCACCCGCCTTCGCGACCTCTTCGAACGTCTCGACGGGGCCGTCGCCGAGTACTACGCCGAGCTCGGCCTGGCGGGTTTCAAACCCCGGTACACGCCGGTGGCCCGTGTCCTGCGGGAGCTCGGGCCGAGCCCGATCCGCGCTATCGCCGACGCCCTCGACGTCACCCATTCGGCGATCAGCCAGACCGTCGCGCGGATGGCGGACGACGGGCTCGTCACGCTCGAACCCGGCGCGGACGGCCGTCAACGCGTCGTCCACGCGACCGATCGGCTCAGGGGCTTCCACACCGTGATGGACGCCGAGTGGGCCGCGACCGTGGCCGCCATGGGCGAACTGGAGGCGGAGCTGTCGCATCCGCTCACCGCGTTGCTGATGGAGGTCGAGCGTGCGTTGGACCGCCGCCCCTTCGCCGACCGGATTCGCGACGCCGCCGCGCGCTGAACACCCCGCCCGGCGCGCCTCGTCCGCCGCCCCAGGGGCCTGCGGCACACTGGTCCGATGGCGTTTGTCGAGGTGGCGCGACTGTTCGTCGATCCGAAGAGGGCACGCGTCTATGAACATGGTTGGCAGAGTTGGAGCCCGACCACGGCCTATCCGGCCACGTCGACGTCGCATCGGCCCGTCGCCGCGCACTCCCTGACCCAGAACTATCGGCCGGGTCGCCCCGCCCCAGCCGAGGGTTTCCAAGGCGAGGGTCTGCTCGTCGTCGACTCCGGCGACGGCCGCGTCGTGTCCTTTGAGGCCGGATCGCCGGTGTCCGTGCCGTCGATCCGCGCCCGCCTGGACGGAGACGTGCTCATCGTGAGCGCCGACGACCTCGTCCGTTCCCAGGGCGCCGACGACATGGCGTCGGCCCTGACGGACTTCGGCGACCGGTTCGCCGCGACCTGCGGCGTCGAGTACATTCGGCAGCCGCCGACGGCGTGGTGCTCGTGGTACCAGTACTACCGGCGGGTCACCGTCGACGACGTCCATCGCAACGTCGACGCGATCGGTGAGGCGGACCTGCCCGTCGACGTGATCCAGATCGACGACGGTTGGCAGTCGGCCGTCGGGGACTGGCTCAGTCCTTCGGAGCGGTTCGGCTCACTGAGCCGTATCGCGGAGCGCATTCGCGAGTCGGGCCGTCGCCCCGGAATCTGGGTCGCGCCGTTTCTGGCGAGCGCCACCAGCGAACTCGCCCGACGACACCCCGAGTGGTTGTACCCGGATCGCGCCGGGCACAACTGGGGCGGGGACACCTTCGGCGTCAATCCGGACGCCGCCGCCGACCATCTGGCGACGGTCTTCACGATGCTGCGCGACGCGGGTTTCGACTACTTCAAACTCGACTTCCTGTACGCGGGCGCGCTCGACTCGCTCACGGACTATCGGTCGGGGCTCGCCGCGATCCGCGACGTCGTCGGGGCGGACGCCTACCTCCTCGGCTGCGGTGCGCCGATCCTCGGCAGCGTCGGCCTGGTCGACGCGATGCGCGTCGGCCCGGACATCGCGCCCTCCTATGAACCGCCCGGTGGCGACCTGAGCCAGCCGTCGCAGGCGGGTGCCATCCTCAACACGCGGGGCCGAGCGTGGCAGCACGGTCGGTTCTGGGTCAATGATCCGGACTGTCTCATCGCGCGTCCCGGTGTGGAACGACGCGCGGAGTGGGCGGCGACGGTCGAGGCCTTCGGCGGCCTGCGGTCCATATCGGATGGAATCGACGAGCTGGACGAGTGGGGCCTCACCACGACCCGTCGTCTACTGGCCGACGTACCCGCGCCGCTGCCGTTCGACGAGCTGCTCGCCTGAGCCGCGCGGTCGTACCGGTGTCACGTCCGGTCGGTCGGCGGCGAGTCGTCGGCCCGCGGTTCGTCGGGCCGGTCGACGTCCGCCTCCGCCTCCTGATTTGAGGCCTCCTTTTTGGAGGCGTCCAGGGCGGCGCCGAACGCCACCCCCAGGGACAGCCCGAGTCCCGCGCCGAGCGCGATGTTGTCGAACACGGTCAGGCCCAAGGCGGCGCCGAACGCCAGGCCGAGGGACAGTCCGAGCGCGAGGTAGTTCGTCTCGGAGTCCGGCTCTGCTTTCGTCTGCTCCGTCTCGGCGTCGTGGTCCGCGTCCGCCTCGGGAGTCTCAGCGTCGGGTTCTGACGTGGGGTGGGCGTCGTCACCGTTGGGGGTGTCGGTCATGGCCTCATGATGCCAGCAGGCGTCATCCCGGTCGATTCGACGAGCGTCCGCGGTCATTGGTCGCGGTCCCGACATGGGCTATTGTGTTGGATCATGTTGGGTGTTGATGATTTCCTGGGTCGGGGTCGGCCAGTGGTGTCGGGGGCGATGCATTACTTCCGAACCCTGCCCGAGCAGTGGCCCCACCGGCTCGGCCTGCTCGCCGCGATGGGCGCGAACTGCGTCGAGACCTATGTGCCGTGGAATCTGCACGAGCGTCGACGTGGGCACCACGACTTCACCGGGATCGCCGACCTCGAACGGTTTCTGACCAATGCTGCCGACGCGGGGCTCGCGGCGATCGTTCGACCCGGACCGTACATCTGCGCCGAGTGGGAGAACGGCGGCCTCCCCGCGTGGCTTCGGGCCGCCGACGCGACGGCGCCGCTCCGGTGCGAGGATCCCGACTATCTGGCCGCCGTCGACGCGTGGTTCGCGGTGCTGTTGCCACGGATCGCCCGGCATCAGGTCGATCGCGGCGGCAACGTCATCGCCGTCCAGATCGAGAACGAGTACGGCTCCTACGGCAGCGACGAGGGATACCTGCGGCACCTGACCGGGGTGACCCGCGCACACGACATCACCGTTCCGTTGTTCACATCGGACGGACCCGAGCCGTCGATGTTGACGGGCGGAACGATCGACGGGGTCATGGCCACCGTCAACTTCGGTTCCCAACCGGCCGAGGCCTTCGCGGCGCTCGAACGGCGCAGGCCCGACGATCACCCGTGGTGCATGGAGTACTGGAACGGGTGGTTCGACCACTGGGGCGAGCCGCATCACGTGCGGGACGCGGCCGACGCCGCCTCCACACTGGACGAGATGTTGTCGTCGGGGGCGTCGGTCAACATCTACATGGCGGTCGGCGGCACCAACTTCGGGTGCTGGTCCGGCGCCAATCACGACGGAGCCTTCCAGCCGACGGTCACGTCCTACGACTACGACGCCCCGATCAGCGAACACGGCGTTCCCACCGAGAAGTACCACCGGTATCGCGACGTCATCGCCGGACACCTGCCGATCGTCTCGGAGCTCCCCGAGCCGACGCCGGTGCTCCCGGCGTCCACCGTGGAGCTCGGGGAGTCGGTGGCGCTGGCGGACTGGGCCGCGACCTTGACGCCTTCCACCGGTCCGATGCCGTCGTCATTCGAGGAACTGGGCGTCGACAACGGGCTCGTCTGGTACCGGCACCGTTTGCGCGGGCCCAGGGAGGCTCGCCCCCTAACCGTGGACGGGTTGGCGGACCGAGCGCTCGTGATGCTGGACGGACGCCCCATCGCGACACTGGAACGGGACGGTGTGACGGCCGTCGACATCGGAGTCGACGGTCCCGAAGCCACACTGGACATCGTGGTGGAGTCGATGGGCCGGGTCAACTACGGCCCGCTGCTCGGCGAGCGCAAGGGGGTCGCGGCCGTTCGCCATCGGTTGCAGACGCTGCACGGCTGGGAGTGCACGCCCCTGCCCTTGGACGACATCGCGGGCGTTCCGTGGGGATCGACGAGCGCCGCCGCGGGTCCGAGATTCCACCGTGGAGTATTCGATGTGGACGCGGTGGGGGACGCGTTCGTCGCGCTGCCGGGCTGGACGAAGGGCTACGTGTGGGTCAACGGCTTCTGTCTCGGCCGATACTGGGACCGCGGCCCGCAGTCGACGTTGTACCTGCCTTGGCCGCTGCTTCGACGGGGAGCCAACGACATCGTGGTACTCGAACTCGACGGCACGACCTCGACGTCGATCGACATCCGACCGACGCCCGAACTCGGGCCGACCAGCGCCGCCCCGGCGATCTAGTCGTCCGCAATGGATGAAGTACGAAGTCCGGCGCGCGCGTCCGGTCACGCGACGCGCTGACGGCGCTTTCTGTTGCGGCTGTACCAGATGAGGCCGCCGACGAGGGCCGCGCCGATGCTGACGCCGACGACGGTGGCGGGGACGGCGGGCTTCGTTCGCAGCGCCTGGAGCCGCCGGCGCAACGAGATCGGGTGCCGGAATTCCATAATGGGCCATTCCCGCTCGGTCGCGGTCTTGCGGAGCGCCCGGTCGGGGTTCACGGCGGTCGGATGCCCGACCGTCTCCAGCATCGGCAGGTCGCTCACCGAATCCGAGTACGCGTAGCAGTCGGCCAGGTCGTAGCCCCGTTCGGCGGCGAGCTCCGTGATCGCCTCCGACTTCGCGGGGCCGGCGGCGAAGAACGCGACCTCACCGGTGTATCGACCGTCCTCGATAACCATGCGGGTGGCGATGACGTCCTCGATGCCGAGCAGTGCGCCGATCGGCCGAACCATCTCGTCGCCCGAGGCGGACACCAGTACCACGTCCCGGCCCGCGTCCCGATGCTCGGCGATGAGGTCGACGGCCTCGGCATAGATGTACGGGTCGATCAACTCTCCGAGCGTCTCTGCGACGATCTGGCTGACCTGCTCCACCTCCCAGCCGCGGCACAGCTGGGCGAGGTAGTCACGGGTGCGCGCCATCTGATCGTCGTCGGCCCCGGCGATCAGGTAGGCCAGTTGGGTGTACGCGGCCTTGAGCACCTCGCGGCGCCCCATGAGACCACCGTGATACAGCGGACGCCCGAATGCCAGCGCACTCGATTTGGCGATCACCGTCTTGTCCAGGTCGAAGAACGCCGCGCCGGTCGGTTTGCGAAGGCTCATATCACCTGAGTCTAGAGGTTGTCCCGTTGCCTCAAGTCGAGCGAGGTGAGACTGTGAGCGGCGGGGACTCGTCCGAATACCGGGGTTGCCCGTGGGAGTCGACGCTTCCCGGGGCGTTCACGGTCCGCACCGACGGACCAGCCTCCCGAGGTCGCCGGACGCCGTCTCAGCTAGTGCGGGGCGAGGTCGTCTCCGGTGCCGTGCGATCGAGGTCGACGGCACCCGATCGCAGGACCGGCGGCTTCGTCGTTCCGTGCCGTGGCGGGGTCGAGTCCCCGGGTGGCGGCCCGTGAATCTAGATCGCTACCGTCCGTGGTACTTGTCGCAGGCCATGGACGAAGTGGGTTTATTCGGGCATGCTTGTCATTCGTACGGATGTGGCGCTTTTCCTCCCTTCGGCGCCAAGCCGACATGACCTCAGCGGTTGCCTCCCCCCCCGTGGCCGCTGGGCGGGTCCAGCTCATTCATCCCCCCCCGGAGCTGGGCCCCACACGGCCCCTGGGTTTGAGTTAATCCAGGGGCCGTCTTCGTCGCCTCGCGCTTTGTCGCCTCGTGAAGCGCTACGACAGTGCGTCGGCCGCCGCGGGGTCACAGTCGCGCAGAAACTGGGCGCACCGAGCGGCTTCGTCCGCCTCGCCGATCTCGGACGCCATCACGCTGAGCCGGTGCAGTGCCTTCAGGAAGCCCCGATTCGGCTTGTGCGACCAGGGGACGGGGCCGTGGCCCTTCCATCCGCTGCCGCGCAACTGATCCAGGCCACGGTGGTAGCCGGTGCGAGCGAACGCGTAGGCGGCCAGGTCGTCGCCGTTCGCGGCGGCGGCCTTCGCGAGCTTCGCCCATGGTGCGCAGAACTTGGGGTAGCGCCGTGCCGCCTCGGCGGGACCGTGCTCGACGAGGAAGGCCAACTGTTCCGCGTCATCGGGGAGCAGGGTGGGGGGTGGTTGCGGCAGCAGACTGCGGGTGGGCATGTGAGGGAACCTCCTTGACCGAACCGTTATGTGGCGCCAGTGTGCCAGGCGCGTCGTTGTGTCAAAAAACCGACACCCGCCGAACGCGATCAGGTCTCACCTCGACGCGAACCGACACGCCGCGAGAAGTCCACCGTGTCAGTGCGGCGGTCCGGGGCTCCGAAGCCGTTGGGGCCCAAGCCACCACGCACGGACGGGAACGACGAACGCGCCGGTACCGTGGTCCGATGCCTTTCGAAGCGTATCGTCACGCCTTCATCGCTGCCGCCGCCGCCAAGCTGTCCGAGGCCACCGGCTCCCCGTGGACCCTCGACGGCCTGACCGTCCGTGGAAACGGAACCGTCGCGCTCGTTCTCGCCGAGAACCACACCGACGCCTACAACCACTTCGACCCGCACTTCGTGTTGAACGTCGACCGACCCGAGGACACGACCGTCGTCGACTGCACCGCCGGATTCGGGGAGACACCGGAGCAGGTCGCGAAGACCGCGGTCGACGGCTGGTGGTCGACCACTGGGACGGCCGTGCTGGAACTCCTCGTGCAGAACGGGGAGTTCGGCACGCACCTGGCCGACGGCGACTCGGCCGGCGTACCGGGCTGGCACGTCATCCATGGCGGGATCGTCGGCCTGTTCGACGCCGGGGAACTCCAGGCCTGGACCGCGAACGGCGATGTGCTGGCGCGCATCGCCCCCGCCCTCGACGGCGCAATACCCCGCGACCACCTCGTAGGAGTCAAGCTCTTCTTCGGTTCGAGGAAGGGCGGGGAGACCAGCGAAGTCCGCGTCAACGGCGTCCGCAACGTCGAGGCGTCCCAGGCGCTCGCGGCCCTCGACTGGCCACGCAGCGCCGACGGCACCGCGTACTGCCGGACCTTCGCCCTCCTGGTGGGACGAACCCCAAGCGGGGAATAGGGTCCCGCCG
>NZ_CBCRZX010000056.1:0-28256 GCF_965137155.1 Stackebrandtia soli | reverse complement strand
GCGCTCGAAGGCGCTCGCGCCGTCCTGCGGTGACGCGGTGTCGGTCGCAGCGGTAGACCGGTCGATCCCCGCGAGTGGTGGGGCCTACAGGCGCTTCAGTGCCGCCTGGAACGGGTCCAGGCCGAGCGCGCCGAGGTTCAGGGCGTCCGTGTGGAACTGCTTCAGGCTGAAGTCGGCTCCCTTGCGGGCCTTGTAGTCGTCGCGGGCCTGCAGCCAGATCCGCTCACCGACCTTGTAGGACGGAGCCTGCCCGGGCCAACCGAGGTAGCGGTTCAGTTCGAACCGCAGCATGTCCTCGTCCATCCGGCAGTGTCCACGCAGGAACTCCCAGGCGAGGTCGGTCGTCCAGCGCTCGCCCGGGTGGAAACCAAAGGGGTTGTCCTTCGGGATCTCGAGTTCCAGGTGCACGCCGATGTCGATGATGACGCGGGCGGCCCGGAAGCCCTGTCCGTCGAGCATGCCGAGCTTGTTGCCCGGGTCGGACAGGTAACCGAGGTCGTCCATGAGGCGCTCGGAGTAGAGCGCCCAACCCTCGCCGTGTCCCGAACACCACAGCATCTGGCGCTGGTAGCGGTTCAGCAGCTCGGAACGGTACGCCGTCTGTCCGATCTGGAGGTGGTGTCCGGGGACGCCCTCGTGGTAGACGGTCGTGACCTCGCGCCACGTCGAGAACTTGTCCTGGGTCGGGGGAACCGACCACCACATCCGGCCCGGACGAGAGAAGTCCTCGCTGGGTCCGGTGTAGTAGATCGCGCCGTCCGAGGTGGGCGCGATCATGCATTCGATGCGGCGCACCGCCTCCGGGATGTCGAAGTGCTTGTCCGCCATGTCGGCGACGGTGGAGTCGGCGAGCTGCTGCATCCAGTCGCGGAACTCCTCCTTCGTCGCGATGTTGCGCGCCGGGTCGGCGTCCAGCACCTCGATGGCCTCGTCGACGGTGGCACCGGGCTTGATCTGGCGAGCGACCTCGGCCATCTCGGACTCGATGCGGTGCAGCTCTTCCCAACCCCACGCGTAGGTCTCCTCGAGGTCGACCGCCGCACCGAGGAAGTAACGGGACGCGCGCTGGTACCGCTCGCGGCCGACCGCGTCCTTCTCCGGGGCATTCGCGGCCAGCTCGTCGCGCAGGAACGACGCGAAGTTCGCCGTCGCCTGTCGGGCCGCCGCCGCCCCCGCCTCGAGGCGCTTCGCCATGTCGCCGTCGACCGGCTTCCCGTCGATGGTGAGTCGGCCGACGAGGCCCGCCCAGAAGTCGTCGCCGGAGGCGCCGTTCCAGTTGTCGCAGTGCTTGGCGACCTCGTTCACCTGGCGCAGCGCGGCGACGCGGCCATCGGACGCGGCCTCCCGCAGCGTCTCCGCGTACTGCCCGAGGGCCTTCGGCACGGCGTGCAGACGCGCGGCGATGTTCTCCGCGTTCTCGGCGCCCTCGGTGCTCATCATGTCGAAGGTCTGGCGGACATTGTGGACGCCACTGGAGAGGACGTTCAGGCCGAGGAAGACGTCGCCCTCCTCGTACCGTTCGAGCGACAGACCGAGCCGCTCGGACATCCCCTCCTTGGCGACGCGTTCGCGCTCGTCCGTCGGTTCCACCGCGTTGATGGCGTCCAAGGTGCGCTTGGCGAGGGCCGCCTCGGCCGCTTCGCCGGCCGGCGACAGGTCGTCGAAACTGTCGTCCTTGCCGGGGACTCCCATGTAGGTCGACGTCATCGGGCTCATCGCGATGACATCGTCAACGTATGCGTCGGCTATCTGGTCGATCTGTCTCATGAGCGGCAGGGTACGGCATGGATCGGCCGCGCCGCATCATCGTAATCGGTCGACTTCGCCTCAGTCATTCACAGATATAGACCGGTGTTGTCCTCGTCGACTCGGGGAGCGGCGACCGCGTGGATGTCACGTTCTCGCAACAGGACGTAGCCCTTGCCGTGAAGATCCACTTCGGATCGATCGTCGGGGTCGAACAGGACGCGGTCGTCGACCTGGACCGATCGGACGAGCGGGCCGACCGCCACGGCCGTCGCCCAGGACAGCCGATGCCCGACGGAGGCCGTGGCCGGAATGACGATCCCGGAGGCGGAGCGCCGTTCGCCCTCGTTGTCGGCGCACACCAGCAGTCGGTCGTGCAGCAGACGGATGGGCAGGCCGGTCTCGGCGTCGAAGGCGGTCACGCGGACACACTACTCGCGGGCGTCCATGTTCCGGCAGGTGATGCCGCTGTGGTGAGGGCGATCGCCGCCGTTGTTCGAATTCGTCACCGAATGGTGACTCGTTGCGTCGGAACGGTTCCGGGCCGCGTCTCGGCGGACGTTCACCCCGACGACGATCGACGGACATCGAGACGTCACCGGCACACGCGACAGTGGACGGCGACCGCCACCCGTCGCGACGAGGGGCGTCCAGCCGGCGTGGGTACGGTGGTCACGATACGCGCAACCGACGAGACGGCGAGTTCATGAACGGTGACGAGCGGGGCGACGAGCGTACGCTCACACAGGCGGACGCGCCCGTGGAGTGGACGCCTGAGGACACAATGCCCGCAGAGCGGCGCGATCGCGCCGAGCGACGCCCGAAGCGCACCGACGATGAGGAGCCCCCGATGAGTCGCCTCACCCGCGCGGCCGCGAAGACCCGCCAGATCTGGATCGCGATGCGCACCAACCCCTATGTGGAGCGCGTCGAGCAGGCGCGCCGCCGCAATGAGGAACTGCCACCGCCACCACCGCCGCCCGAACCCCCGACCGCCGACGACGTCGCCGAACCCGACGACAGCGACGCCCCGACGGGCATCCCCCTCGGACTGCGGGTCGCCGCCGGTTGGGCCTGGCGCATGCTCGTCATCGCCGTGGCGCTCATCGGCATCCTGTACCTCGCCGACATGCTCGCCATCGTCGTCATCCCCGTCCTGATCTCCCTCCTCCTCGCCGCGATGCTGCAACCGATGGTCGCCGCGCTCGTCCGCGTCCGAGTGCCGCGCACGCTCGCGTCCGTCGTCGTCCTCGTCGGCGGCCTCGGCACCGTCGTCGGCGTTCTCACCTGGGTCATCAACCAGTTCATCGAGGGCGTCCCCGCACTCGTCTCGAACGTCCGCGAAGGCATCAGGACGATCCAGGAGTGGGCGCGCAACGGGCCGCTTCACCTGGAGCAGCGCCAGATCGACGACTTCTTCGCCCGCCTCACGCACTCCATCAACGACTGGCTCGCGTCCGACCCGTCGAGCGCGGCCGTCACCGCCGGCGAGACCCTCGGCGTCGCGATCAACATCCTCACCGGACTCTTCCTCGTCCTGTTCACGACGTTCTTCTTCATGCGGGACGGAAGGCGCATCTGGCTGTTCATCGTGCGGATGCTCCCCGCGAACGCGTACGAGCCGGTCGTTCGCGCGGGTGACGCGTCCTGGCGGTCGCTCGTGTCCTTCGTGCGCGCGACGATCCTCGTCGCCGTCATCGACGCGGTGGGCATCGGCGCGGGACTGATCATCTTCAACGTCCCGTTGGCGGTTCCATTGGCCGCCTTGGTGTTCCTCGGCGCGTTCGTCCCGATCATCGGGGCGACGGTGTCGGGAGCGGTCGCCGTCCTCGTCGCCCTCGTCGGCCACGACTGGGTGACCGCGCTGATCGTCCTCGGCATCGTCCTGGCCGTGCAGCAGCTGGAGGGCAACGTCCTACAGCCGCTGCTGATGGGTCGCGCCGTCAGCATCCACCCGCTCGCGGTCGTGCTCGCCGTCGGCGCGGGCGTCGTCCTGGCGAGTTTCATCGGCGCGCTCATCGCGGTGCCGATCGTCGCGGTCCTGAACGCCGGGATTCGGCAACTGCGGGCCGGTCCACCGATAGCGCCGACGCTCAACCCCGTTCCCATCGTCAAGGCGTTACCGAAACCCGTCCACAGTGCCACCGAGTCCATCGTGGAACGCTCGGGCGGTCGTCCCCGGCCGTCCGAGCTGTCGGACCGGGACGGTAGCGTCTGATCGGTGGACAATCCAACCGTCGGTCAGCTGCTGGACGCCGCCATCTCAGCCGTCCCCGGTGGACAGATACGGCCCGGCCAACAGCAGATGGCCGCCGCCATTGCCGAAGCGATCGAGTCGGGACACCACCTACTCGCCCAGGCCGGCACGGGAACCGGAAAGTCACTGGCGTACCTGACGGCGGCGCTCGTCGCCGACGGCCCCGTCGTCNNTCGACGGCGACACTCGCCCTCCAACACCAGCTCGTCGCCGTCGACCTGCCGCGCATGGTCGCGGCCGTCGCCCCCGTTCTCGGCCGCACCCCGACCTTCGCGGTGTTCAAAGGGCGCCACCACTACCTGTGCGCGGCGAAGATCGGAGCCGACGACGGCGACGACGGCCTTCTGTCCGATATGGAGGACGGATGGGTCGGGCAGCGGTCCCGGCTCGGCGCCGACATCGCCCGCGTCACCGACTGGGCCAACGACACCGACACCGGCGACCGCGACGACCTCGAACAGGGAGTGTCCGAAGCGGCCTGGCGGCAGGTCTCGACCTCCGCGCGAGACTGCGTCGGCGCGACGAACTGCCGGTGGGGCGCCGAATGCTTCGCCGAGGCCGCCCGAGGCCGCGCCCGCGAAGCCGACATCATCGTCACCAACCACGCGCTGCTGTCGATCGACCTGATGCACAACCGGTCGATCCTGCCCGACCACCGGCTCCTCATCGTCGACGAAGCGCACGAACTCGCCGACCGGGCGACCTCGGCCGCCCGCGCCGAACTCTCCGCGTCCGGGCTCGACCGGCTGTCCCGCCGCATCTCGACGGTCTGCGGTAAAGAAGTGTCCGGGCGACTCGCCGAGATCGCCGACGCCTTCGGAGCGGGCGTCGCGCACGCCCCCGACACGCGCCTCGTCGCGCTCCCCGCCGCCGTCGGGGAAGCCCTCACCCTCCTCGACGGCCTGTGCTCCGAGGCGATCGCCACGATCGGATCGGTCCCGTCCGACGCGCCCGACGCGATGGCTCGCAACCAGTCGAAGACGCAACTCAACGAAGTCCGCGAAACCGCGATCCGCTGCCTCGCCGACGCCGCCAGCGACGTCCGCTGGTGCGAGGGCGACGGGCGCGGACGCTCCCTCGTCGTCGCGCCGTTGTCGGTCGCCGGGCTCCTCGGCGAGGAACTGTTCAGCGAGCGGACCGTCGTCGCGACCTCCGCCACCCTCACCCTTGGCGGCGAGTTCACCTCCGTCGCCGCCTCGCTCGGTCTCCGCAAGGAGGACCAACTCGCCGAAGGGGAGACCGCCCGGTCCGGCTCCGGCGACGGGCCGCCGTGGCGCGGCATCGACGTCGGCTCCCCCTTCGAATACCGCAAACAGGGCATCCTCTACGTCGCCGCGCACCTGCCCCGGCCGACCGCCTCCGGGCTGTCCGACGCCGCCGCCGACGAACTCGTCCGCCTCGTCACCGCGATCGGCGGACGCACCCTCGGGCTGTTCTCCTCCCGCCGCGCCGCCGACACCGCCGCCGAGATCCTCCGAGACCGGACCGACCTGCCGATCCTGCTGCAAGGCGACGAGACCCTCCCCATCCTCGTGAAGAAGTTCAAGGAGGACCCGGCGACGTGCCTCCTCGGCGTCATGTCGCTGTGGCAGGGCGTCGACGTGCCCGGCGACGCGTGCCAGCTCGTCGTCATCGACCGGCTGCCGTTCCCCCGGCCCGACGAACCGCTCTCCCAAGCGCGATCCGCCGCCGCCGACGAAGCGGGCGGCTCCGGTTTCGCCGCCGTCAGCGTTCCCCACGCCGCGATCCGCCTCGCCCAAGGCGTAGGCCGACTCATCCGCACCAGCGACGATCGAGGGGTCGCCGCCGTCCTCGATCCCCGGCTCCAGACCGCCCGCTCCTACGGGCCCTTCCTGCGCAAGACCCTCCCACCACTGTGGTACACCACCGACTCCGAGAAGGTCACGGCCGCGCTGGGCAGGCTCGGCGCGCCCTGAGCAGGAGGTCGAGAACCCGTCGCACGAACGGACGTTCGGCGGCGAACGACGGCGACGGAATGCGTCGCGTCACGTCGAGGGAATCGTCGCTTCCCGCCCCTGTGCGACTCGCCGGGGCCTTCGGCGCGGCTCCCGGGTGCGGCCGGTTCCGCGCCGAGACCCCCACGCGAGAAAGGCTCGCCCGCAACGGAACCACCGCAGGTGAAGGGTGATCGCGACAACCATCAATGTGTCATTACCCACGGGCTGCGACGGCGGCGCGCCTGAGCGCGGGGCGCACGGTCGAGAAGGGCGTTCCCGTCAATGTATCGTGAACGCCGACATTGCCACTTCCGGTGATGCCCATCGATGTTGTGCTCACGAGGTGCCAGGTGCGGTTTTCTTTGCGTCCGCAAGACGACACGTTCTATCAGTTCTTCAAAGACGCGGCGAGCAATATCGTCAAAGGGACCGCGATCCTCGCGGAACTGGCAGAACCCGACGTCGACGTCCAATCCGTCTCGGAGCGGCTCGCGGAGGTCGAACACGACACCGACGAGATCACCCACGAGCTGTACAACAAGATCAACTCGACGTTCGTCACTCCGCTCGACCGCGAGGACATGTACGCGTTGGGCTCCCAGCTCGACGACGTCATGGACTACATCGAGGCCGCGGGGAACCTCGTCTACCTGTACGGCCTGTCCGAGCTGCCTTCGCCGCCCCGCGAAATGCTCGAACTGATCAACGTCCTCACCGCGCAGGCGCAGATCACCGTCGAGGCGATGAGCAAACTCAAGGGCATGGACTCGACCCTGCGCGACTACTGGATCGAGTGCAACCGTCTCGAGAACGACGGCGACCGCGCGTACCGCATGCTGCTGGTCCGGCTGTTCTCCGGCGAGTACGAGGCCCTCACGGTCCTCAAACTGAAGGAAGTCGCCGACGAGTTGGAAAAGGCATGTGACGCGTTCGAGCACATCGCCCACACCGTCGAGACCATCACGGTGAAGGAATCTTAAGTGGACGCCATGTTGATTGGCGTCATCGCCGTCATCCTCACGGCGATGGTCTTCGACTACACCAACGGTTTCCACGACGCCGCCAACGCCATCGCCACCTCCGTGTCCACGCGGGCGTTGACCCCTCGGTCCGCGTTGGCACTCGCGGCGGTCGGCAACTTCGTCGGAGCGCACCTCGGCGCCAAAGTCGCCGCGACCGTCGGTACCGGACTCGTCACCATTCCTCAGGAACGCGTCGGCCTGGCGGTCGTCCTCGCCGGTGTCATCGGCGCCATCACCTGGAACCTCGTCACGTGGTGGTTCGGCCTGCCCTCGTCCTCCTCACACGCCCTGTTCGGCGGACTCGTCGGCGCCACCCTCGTCGCCGGCTTCGACGTCCTCTGGGGCGGCATCATCGAGAAGGTCATCATCCCGATGATCGTGTCGCCCGTCGTCGGCGTCATCCTCGGCTTCGGCGTCATGATCGCGCTCCTGTGGATCTTCCGCAACGGCAACCCCCGTCGCCTCAACAAGGGCTTCAAGGTCGCCCAGTCGGTGTCCGCCGCCGGAATGGCCGTCGGTCACGGCATGCAGGACGCGGCCAAGACTATGGGCATCGTCGTCCTCGCCCTTTACATCGGCGGCTTCCAGGACAACGCCGAACACATCCCCGAGTGGGTGTTCATCTCCTCGGCGACCGTCCTCGCCCTCGGCACCTACGCCGGTGGCTGGCGCATCATCAAGACCCTCGGCCGCCGCGTCATCGACCTCGGCCCGCCCGAAGGCTTCGCCGCCGAGACCGTCGCCTCCGGGGTGCTCTACACCAACGCGCTCGTCTTCGGAGCCCCCATCTCCACCACCCACACGATCACCTCCGCGATCATGGGCGTCGGAGCGACGAAGGGCCTCGCCGCCGTCCGCTGGGGCGTCGCCGGGAACATCGTCGTCGCCTGGATCCTCACGTTCCCCGCCGCCGCGCTCGTCGCGTCCGGTGTCTACTACCTGGTCCGCCCCCTGTTCATGTGACCCCTCCGGCGGACTGAAGACTCGTTAAGGTCCGCTCGGTAGGGTGAACGCGTGGACGCATACCTCATCGACGCCGTACGAACACCGTTCGGCCGCCACGGCGGCGGCCTCTCGCACATCCGCACCGACGACCTCGCCGCGCTTCCGATGGCGGAGCTGCTGCGTCGCAACCCCGACCTCGACCCGGCGACCGTCGACGACGTCGTCCTCGGCGACACCAACGGCGCCGGCGAGGACAACCGCAACGTCGCGCGGATGGCGGCGCTGCTGGCCGGCCTGCCCGTGACGGTTCCCGGCGTGACCGTGAACCGGTTGTGCGCCTCCGGCGCCGAGGCGATCATCCAGGCCGGGCGCATGATCGCCACCGGAGACGCCGACACCGTGATCGCGGGCGGCGTCGAGTCGATGAGCCGCGCGCCCTTCGTGGTCCCCAGGCCCGACAAGGCCTTCCCCCGCGAGCTGGGGGCCGTCGGAACCCAGGTCGGCTGGCGTCTCGTCAACCCGAAGTTCCCCGCCGAGTGGGTCGAGTCCCTGGGCGCCTGCGCCGAGAACATCGCCGCCGAGCTCGGGATCGACCGGGAGGCCCAGGACCGTTGGGCGGTCCGCTCGCACACACGCGCCGAGGCCGCGTGGAACGACGGCGCCTTCGACTCGACCGTCATGGCGGTCGAGGAGCTCACGCGTGACGAGTGCGTCCGCCCCGGAACGACGGCGAAACGGCTCGCCGAGCTGAAGTCCGCGTTCAGCGCCGGTGGCGCCGTGACCGCCGGGAACGCCTCACCGATCTCGGACGGCGCCGCCGCCGTCCTCGTCTCGTCGCGACGTCCGGACGGCCCGGCCGCGCGCGTCGTCGGATCCGCCACGGTGGGCGTCGCGCCGGAACGCTTCGCGGTCGCGCCCGTCGACGCGATCCGCAAGGTCCTGTCCCGCACCGGCATCGGCTTCGCCGACGTCGACGAGTGGGAGATCAACGAGGCCTTCGCCGCGATGGTGCTGTCGTGCCTGAGCCTGCTGCCGGAGATCGACACCGAAAAGGTGAATGTCAACGGAGGCGCGATCGCTTTCGGTCATCCGCTCGGAGCGTCCGCTCCACGCACTATCATCGACCTGTGTGAACGGTTGCGCGCCCGCGGAGGCGGGGTCGGGGTGGCCGCGGCCTGTATCGGGGTGGGACAGGGGATTGCGGTGGTGGTGAAAGTTGATTGACACGAATCCGATCTTTCGGATGTTGCCTCAACAGTTCGCGGAGCGCGCGTCGCGGTTCCACACCGACGGCGGCGAGGCGGTCGAACCGCGCAAGGCCGCGACGGTCGTCCTCCTGAGGGACCTGCCGCACACGGCGAACATGCCGGGCGGCCTTGAGCTGTACCTCGTCAGGCGAGCCCCGTCGATGGTCTTCGCGGGCGGGCTCTACGCGTTCCCCGGCGGTCGTATGGACGACCAGGACATCGACGTCGCGTCGACGGCGGTCCGGGAGTTCCAGGAGGAGACGGGCGTGCTCCTGACCGAGCTGCACGCGTGGAGTCGCTGGATCACGCCCGAGTTCGAGCCGCGCCGGTACGACACGTGGTTCTACGTCGCGCGGCAGCCCGACGGCAAGATTCCCGCCGACGTCGGGGGAGAGGCCGACTGGTCGGGTTGGGTCTCGCCGAAGGACGCGCTGGCGAAGCACGGCGAGGCGATGCTCCCGCCGACCGCGGTCACCATCCACGAACTGGCCCAGCACATGACGGTCGACAGCGTGCTCGCCACGGCCGAGGGCCGGGATCTGTCGCCGATTCGGCCCGCGTTCGTGCCGGACGGCGCGGGAGGCGGGCATCTGGCGTTGCCGGGCGATGACGACTATCCGGTGGTCGAGCAGGAGACACAGGCCTGAACGACGAAAAGGGCGACATCCGAGTGGATGGCGCCCTCTTCGTTCGTATGTGGGTCGTGATCAGCGGTTCGGGGTGACGGTCGCCCGAGCCGGCGTGATCACCTTTTCCTCGCCGCACAACACGGTCACGTTCACCTCGACGCGCCCGTCGTCGAGCAGTTTGCGGACGGTGCCGATCACGTCGATCGTCGCCTTCCCGGGCTCGGCGGGCACGACGACAGGCTTCGCGAAGCGCGCCGTCAATTCGCCGACTCGTTCGGGCCCGCCCGCCCATTCGGCGACGGCGCGGGCCGCGAGTCCCATCGTGAGCATCCCGTGAGCGATGACCCCCGGTAGGCCGGCGGCGCCGGCGGCGGCGTCGTCCTGGTGGATCGGGTTCTGGTCGCCCGACGCGTTGGCGTAGGCGATCAGGTCACCACGACCGATGTCGAAGGATCGACGGAACAGTTCGTCGCCCTGGTTCACGCTTTCGCCTCCCCCGCCACGAACAGGACGGTCGTGACCGTCGCGACGGCCTCACCGTCCACTGTTGAGACATCGGTGACCAGGGTCAGGAGGTCGTTCCCGGCGACGGTCTTGATGCTGTCGACGATGACCTGCGCCTGGAGACAGTCGCCGACCCGCACCGGGCGCGCGAACGCGAAGCGCTGCTCACGGTGCAGGACCCTGGAGAAGTCCAGACCGAAATCCGGGTCATCGATCAGGACATCGGCAGCCGGCAACGTCAATGAGATGAGAAACGTCGCGGGTACCGAACCTGGATGAACCGGTTCGGGGTCGCCCAAGGCGGCGGCGAAGGACGCCACCGCGTCACGGGTCACCTCCGTCGGTGCCGTCGGCGTGAGCCGACGACCGACATAGGCGAGGTTGAGCACGTGACTAGCGGGTTTCGCGGTGCGCGGTGTGCGTGTTGCAGCGCGGGCAGAACTTCTTGAGTTCCATCCGGTCGGGATCGTTCCGCCGGTTCTTCTTCGTGATGTAGTTGCGCTCTTTGCACTCCACGCACGCCATCGTGATCTTCGGACGGACGTCGGTAGCCTTGGCCACGGCGGCGCGCCTCCCTCTAAGCGGGTCTTACTGACAAAACGGACTGGTCAAGGCTAGCGAGCTAGTTACTCAACACAAAACCGGAAGCCTGTGGCCTCCGGCTCACCAACGGGGCACCCGTCGGTAGAACAACCGACTCAGGTTACCCGATCAACTCGGTACCGCCGCGAGCTGGGTGACGGGGCGACCCCTGACTCCCCGCCGAACGTCCTTCTCGGGGCCTCGTCATCGCCGCGTCGGGGGCGTCCGTGTAATGGGGGAAACCCCGTCGCGCGCGACATTCGGGGCCGTGTACTCTTACCCAGGCGCGTTCAAAGCAACACGAACGCACGCCCCTTTAGCTCAGTCGGCAGAGCGTCTCCATGGTAAGGAGAAGGTCTACGGTTCGATTCCGTAAAGGGGCTCTGAGGTCGGCGACGCCTATGGTGATCCGATCCTGTACGGCGGTGTAGCTCAGCTGGCAGAGCAAACGACTCATAATCGTTGTGTCGCCGGTTCAAGTCCGGCCATCGCTACTTTTAAGGCACGTATCCCCAGGCCAGGGGGTAGGTGTCTTTTACTTTGTTCGGGCGCGGCGGATGCAACCTCTCGGCGCGACCGGCGGCGAGCGCGGGCTTGACTTCGCGACTGCGCCAGTTCGCCATTCGGATCGGGCCGCGGCGACCGGTCGTGAACGGATGCTCATTCTCGTCGCATCCCGCGATGAGTTCGGCCAACTCGCCTGGAAGAGATGACGTGCCCGGGCGGCTCGCAGTCGACCGAAATGATCCGCAGGGCACTCCCGGTCACAGTTCGCTGGTCACCACTGCTTTGCCGGTCTCGGCGTCGAAAGGCACCGAGGCGTGTTCGTGGACGATCTTCCAGCCGTCGTCGCGCTTGCGTAGACAACTGGTCGCGCGCACCCACATGTCGACCTCCGTGCCGTCGAGCATGGTGCCGCTGATGCGGACCAGGAAGTGACAGAAGGCGAGGTCGTCGCCTGCGGTGATCTCCAGGTCGCGGATTTCGTGGCCGATGCCGGTGCGGTACGCCGCGAGCCACTGCTGCTTTCGCGCGTTCGTCTCTGCGCCACGATGGACGAAGGGGGCGACGGCATCGAACACCACGATGGCGCCGTCGTTCGCGGCGGCCAGTGCGGCGGCGTCCTTATCGGCGATTGCTCGGGTACGGGCATCGAACAACTCGCGGATTTCGGACTCGGCGTTCGAGCCGTTCGTTGTGCGCGCGGCGGACATGATGAATCTCCCTTGATGCGTCGTGCGGAAAGAGGTCGTCAGGACCGGCCGAGTTCGCGACCCAACGCGTCCAGCCAGTCGCCCGTGCCCTGTTCGCGCCACTCGGGCTGTTCCTGATCGTCGAGGAAGGTGCCCTGTTCGGTGAGCACCAGCCGCGTGCCGGTGCCGTCGAGGACGAGTTCCACAGTGGTGACCGACACCGTCGCGAGCACGCCTCGGCCGTAGAGCGCGGTGGTGTAGACGATGCGCTCGTCGGTGACGATGTCGTGGTAGACCGATTCGGCGATGATGTCCGCCCCGTCGTCGGTGCGGCCGCGGATGGCCTCGGCGCCGCCGACACGGAAGTCGAGGGTGTAGTCGGCGTCGTCGGCGGCGAACCACTTCGCCTTCGTGTCGCGATGCGCCCATGCCGCGAACACCTGCGTACGGGAGGCGGAGTAGGTGCGCTCCAAAGTGAACGTGCTGTGTTTCGCCGAGTGCTCGGTCATGATCTTGGCTCCTTGGGTGCGTCGGTAGCGTGGTCGGCCGCGTTCTCGCTGAGGACGTCGCCGAGGCGGTCGAGGCGATGCTCCCACGTTGTTCGCTGCAGGCGCAGCCACTCTTCGGCGCGCCGTAGGCCGGATGGATCGATCTGGCAGGTGCGGACGCGTCCGGCCTTTTCCGACCGAACCAGCTCGCTGGCCTGCAGCACTTTCAGGTGCTGAACCGTGGCCGCGACGGTCACGCCGAGGAGGCGCGCCAGCTCGCTCACCGCGGCCGGGCCACGGGTCAGGCGCTCGATGATCGCCCGCCGATTCGCATCGGCGAGGGCATGGAACACCTGATCCGCGTCTCTCGGCACATGGTTAAGCATGCACTTAACCATAGGGGCAACTCCGTGGAAAGTAAAGTCTTCACTTAAGCTTTTGCTTCTCAATCCCAGGTGTCCTGTCGCATGGATCATGAACTGGTCCAACGGTCCACAATGGCTGACAGGGCCTGGTCCATTCCATTCGCCTGGTGCCGAACTCGCCTTTGTACAACGTGGCGTCACCGGTTCGAGTCCCGTCATCGCCGTCTCGGGCGGGTCGATCGTTTCCGGGAGATTCCGAGACTCCTAGTGTCTTCCCAGCTCACGCCGAGGTTTTTCGCGGTGTCGCCGCATAACTTGTCGTCAGTGCTATCGAGACGATGGAGGGCTCATGCGCGACAGAGACGGTGGACGACGAAGCGTCCGGAAGTTCGAAGGACGATCATTGCCCCGCCCCGATGAGGAACTGGTCGACCAGGGACTCGCCTTTGACGTCGGGACGGTGCTGAATCGGCGGGGGATGTTGGCGATGCTCGGTCTGGGCGCCGTCGGCGGTGTTCTCGCCGCGTGCGGGGCCGGCTCGGACGGTTCGTCGCCGAGCCCGAGCCCGAGCTCGAGTTCGGCGCTGGGGGAGATTCCCGACGAGACCGCCGGACCGTACCCGGGGGACGGATCCAACGGACCGAACGTCCTCTCCGAGAGCGGCATCGTCCGCAGCGACATCAGGTCGAGTTTCGGCGACGCGGACGGTACGGCCGCGGGCGTCCCGATGACGCTGGAGCTCGTCGTCCGGGACCTCGCCAACGACGGCGCGCCGTTCGAAGGCGTCGCGGTGTACGTCTGGCACTGCACCCGGGAGGGCGGCTACTCGCTCTACTCGGAGGGCATTACGGACCAGAACTACCTGCGTGGGGTGCAGATCGCGGACGCCGCGGGCAAGGTTCGGTTCACGAGCGTCTTCCCCGCCTGTTACAGCGGTCGTTGGCCGCACATCCACTTCGAGGTCTACCCCGATCAGGCGGACCTCACCGATTCGACGAAGACCATCGCGACCTCCCAGGTGGCGCTGCCGAAGGACGTGTGCGACACGGTTTATGAGCAGCCCGGCTACGAGCAGTCGATCCGCAACCTGGCACAGATCACTTTGGATGGTGACAACGTCTTCGGTGATGACGGCGCCGCGGAGCAGTTGGCGACGGTGCAGGGCGACGTCGACAGCGGTTACGCGGTCTCGCTCGTCGTCGGCGTCGACACCCGGACGGAACCGGCGGGCGGTGGCGACGGCGGTCCCGGCCCCGGTGACGGCGGGCCGGGAGACGGAGGCCCGGGCGGGCCGCCTCCGGACGGCGGTTCGACGTCCTGATGGAGACGGCGCGGACGGCGCGGGACCGAAGTCAGACGGCGTGCAGCCGACGGGGCCCCGCGCCGTCGCCGTGTTGAGCGGCCAGCCAGGCGTCGAAACGGTCGGCCGTGAGCGGGCGCGAGAAGTAGAACCCTTGAGCGACATCGCATCCGATCTCGCTGAGCTGTTGCAGGGTCATCTCGCTCTCGACGCCTTCGGCGACGACGCTCATGTTGAAGTGCCTCGCCAGGTCGACGACGGCTCGCACGATCGCGTAGTCCCCGCGGTCGGTCGCCATGCCCTGCACGAAGCCGCGGTCGATCTTGATCTCCTGGACGGGTAGTCGCCGCAGGTAGGCCAAGGACGAGTAGCCCTTGCCGAAGTCGTCGACGGACAGCCGGACGCCCAGTTCGCGGAGCCGATCCAGTGTCCGTGGCGTGCGCTCGCCGCCCCCGACCATGCCGTCCTCGGTCAATTCGAGCGTCAACCGCTCGGGCGCGAGGTCGTACTCGGCGAGAAGCGATTCGACGAGACGCGGGAACTGGGCGTCGGCGAGGGTGCGCGGAGACAGGTTGACGGAGATGCCGAGTTCGTGGCCGCGTTGCGCCCAGTCGGCGATCCGGCTCAAGCCCTCCCGCAGAACGAAGGTGGTGAGGGCCCCGAGCTGGCCGGTGTGTTCCGCGACCGGGATGAAGTCCTCCGGCGGAACATCGCCATGCGTGGGGTGTCGCCAGCGGGCGAGGCACTCGACCCCGACGATGGTGCGGTCCGCGAGCGCGACCTTCGGTTGGAAGTGGACGCTGAACTCGCCGTTGTCGAAGGCGCGACGCAGGTCCCCGGCGAGGCCGATACGGCGCACGCTCGTCGATTCGAGGCCCGAGTTGTAGACCTGGATGCCGCCGACGATGCTCTTGGCGGACTGGGTCGCGACGTCGGCCCGTTGCAGCAGCGTGTCGGCCTTGTCCCCGGTGTCGGGGTGGATGGCGATGCCGACCGCGGAGTCGATGTCGACGTTCAACGCGCCGAGCATGCACGGCTGCTGGAGGGCGTCGCGCATCTGGGCTGCCAAGGCGATGGCCGCCGCCGTGTCGGGAAGCCGGATGACGAGCGCGAACTCGTCGCCGTCGATCCGGCCGACGTGGGCGGCCGCCGGTGCGGCTTCCCGGATGCGACGCCCGAACTCGACGATGAGGTCGTCGCCGGCCGCGTGGCCGACGGAGTCGTTGATGTCGCGCATGCCGTCGACGTCGAACAGCATGACGGCGACGATCTCTCCGGGGACGGTGATCGAGATCGATTCCTCGATGACGTTCATGATGCGGCGGCGGTTCGGCAGCCGAGTCAGCGAATCGTGGTAGGCGTCGAAGCGCAGCCGGTCGACGAGTCGGGAGTTCTCGACGGCGACGCTCGCGTGCGCGGCGAGTGTCTCCAACAGCGTCAGTTCGTCCTCGCCGAAGATCGTCAGTTCGCCGCCGAGTCGGTTCGTCGCGGCGATGCAGCCGAAGCTGACCGTCCCCGACCGCAACGGGACGAGGATCGCGTCCTTGACCTTGCTTTCACGCAGCAGGGCGCGGTGTTCGTCGGTGCCGATACGGGAGGTGATGATCAGCGGCTCGCCCGTGGCCACGACGTACTCGCGCAGCTGCGCGGGCACGGGGCTGGTGTCGAGCAGCCCCTCGACGTCCATGTAGGCCGACAGCAGCAGCTCGGGGAAGCGCTTGTCCGCCGGAACCCAGACCGTCGCCGCCTCCGCGTGCAGCATGGACCGCAGCCGGTGGGTCATGATGTCGACGAGCCGGTTGCTCTGGACCGCTTGAGACACCGATTGCGTGAACTCGTTGAGGTCCGTGAGCGAACGACGCTGCCGCATCTGTTTGCTGTATCCGTTGTTCGCCCAGATCAGGACACCGATGAGGATCGTCAGCGGGACGAGGGTCCAGACCGTGTGCGTCGTCGCCGCGAGGATGACGAGACCGATCGCGCAGTTGATCCCGGTGATGATGATCCCCGTGCCGAGGCTCTTGGCGATGTCGTCCGCACCGTGGGGACCGATGATGATCAGCATCATGCCGACGAGGCCCGCCGCGCTCACGACGTTCGAGACGGTGATGGCCAGCAGGAGCGTGATCCACGTACTCGGGTCGACGGGTGAACCGATCCCGAAGCCCGCCGCGACGAAACTCGCGCAGGCGAAGGCGATCATGCTCGTGGCGATGTTGAACACCGCTTTGATGAAGCTCGTCTGGCGTCGCACGTAGCGATAGCCGTAGATCAGGGAACCCGCCAGACAGCGGGCGACGAGCAACCACAGCGGTGGCAGATAGAAGAGTGCCAGTAGCAGGGCGAGCTCGGTTGCCGCGACCGAGATTCCCTGCTGCCGGACTTCCAGGTGGAACGGCAACGCGATCGCCCCGGCGAACAGGGCCGAGACGAGCGCGAAGGACACCCAGTTCGGCGCCACCGGGTCGACTCGCCAGGCGAGGACGGCCAGGAGGAACGCGAGGGCGGAGAGTCCTAGAGTCGCGATCCACGCCGCGATGTTTCGACTAAAGCGACTGCGTTGTGTCGATACCGGCACGAACAGTCATCCTCTCGTCCAGTCACGGCTGTATGGGGAGGGCCTAGGTCCATTCCCATTCGTCATGCTCGATTGCTGGCGCAGCCGGAGGGGGGTCTGCCTGCGTAGCGCTGGGTGCTGCCGTGGCCATGATGAATACAGCGACTGCGGCAGCCAGGCCCCCCGCAATCGCGCGTCGAAGGGCTTTCATGTTGGTTCTCCTTTGCGGGAGTGCCACTTGTCGGAGCCGATAGGGGTTTGCCAGCCATGGTGCCACAGATGAAGTTCCGTCGGTTAGGGACGCATGGTCAATCAATCCCGAGAACGACCGATTAGGCACTATTTGTCTGAAAGTTTGAACAGCTTCGGAACGTATTTGTGATCACCGGAGCGACGGACGACCCCGTGAAGTCGAATCGTAACCGAACCGTTACGGTATCGAAAGTTCGTTTATGGGAGCGGCACACACGAATGTGAACGACACCACCGTGATGTCGACGAACCTCGACGAACGGTAGCGGCTCGTCCCGGATCCGTGTTGGCCGGGCCCGTGACAGGAGGGCGTTGTGAGTCACATTCATGCCACCGGCGGCCACAATCCGACGGACCCGCACGCCGCGGCGACGCCGGACACCACTCCACCGAGACACACGGCCCCGAGACGTCATCGCGGACGACATCGGGCCCCGTTGATCGCGGCGGTCGACCCGCGACGTCGCTACGTCGTGGTCGTCGGCGCCGCGCTCGCCGCCGCCGGAACGGTGGCCTTGGCGTCCGCGGCGGCAATGCCGAGCGTCACCGATTCGGCGTCGGCGTTGACTGTCATCGACGCGGACGGCGACCCAGCGGCGCCGATGCTCCCTTCGACAGCCGACAGGGCCGACCGGACCGGGGGGCGCGCCGCGTCACCGATCACCGCTCAATCGGCCGAGCGGGTGTGGCGGGCGCCGCTGGCGAACTTCGACCTGTCGTCGCTGTTCGGGGCCCGGTGGGGGACCTGGCACAAGGGCCTCGACTTCGCGGCCCCCGAGGGCGCGCCGGTCCTCGCCGTGTACCCGGGGACCGTCGTCGAGGCGGGCTGGAACAGCGGCGGCTTCGGCCAGCTCGTCGTCATCGATCACGGCGACGGCGTGACCACCTTGTACGCGCACAATTCCGCGATCGCGGTGAGCGTCGGCCAGACGGTGCGCGCGGGCGAGCACATCGCCGACGTCGGCAACACGGGCAACTCGTTCGGCCCGCACAGCCACTTTGAGATCCACCACAACGGTCAGGCCGTGGACCCGTTGCGGTTCATGGCGGACCGGGGCGTCGACATCCGGCACCTGGCCGGCGCCGTCCTCACCGAAGACGGCCCCCGGCACTGAACGCTCGCCGGTTGTCCACAACCGGTGAGTTATCCACAGGCCGGACGACGCGGGCTTGACGGCCACGCGTCGGCGCCCGGTAACGTCGACTCTGGGGAGGAGGCCGGAGGCCCCGGACCCCTCCGAATCCCACCGTCAGACCCGTGCGGGCGACCCTGCCGGCTTGGCCGTCACGGCCCCGGTCTCACAGCTTGGTGACGGGAGCGTGCCGGACGACCAGCCACTTCGGGTCGTCACCGAAGTCGATGAGCGCCTGCGCCCGCGGCCCGGTGCCCTTCACCTCGAGGACCCGCCCCATCCCGAACCGGTCGTGGTTGACCCGGTCCCCGACGTCCAGCACCGGCACGTCCTTCGGCTCCGCCGCGCTCGTGATCATCGTTCCGAAACCACCACCACCGCCTCCGCCGCGCTGCGGCCGCAACGGCCGGGACAGCCCCGGCGGTGCCTTGATCCGCGCGACGTCGATCAGCTCGCGCGGCAGCTCCTCCAGGAACTGGCTCGGCGGGTGGAACTGCGGCTGCCCCCACGCGCTGCGGGTCTCCGCCCGGGAGACGTGCAACTGCTTGCGGGCCCGCGTGATCCCGACATACGCGAGTCGCCGTTCCTCCTCCATCTCGGCCGGGTCGTTCATCGACCGTTCGTGCGGGAAGACGCCCTGGTCGAGACCGGACAGGAACACGACGTCGAACTCGAGGCCCTTCGCGGTGTGCAGGGTCATGAGCGTGACGACGCCGCTGCCGTCGTCGTTGTCGGGAATCTGGTCCGCGTCGGCGACGAGCGACACCTGCTCCAGGAACCCGGCGACGGTCGGGGACTGCGGTTCGTCCGTCTCACCGTCGTCGAAGTCGCCCATGTCGACCCGCTCCGAGTACTCGCGGGCGACACTGACGAGTTCGCGAAGGTTCTCCACGCGCGCTTCGTCCTGCGGATCGGTCGACGCCTCCAACTCGACGAGGTATCCCGAATCCGTCAACAGCGTCTCCAGGACGGTCTCCGGCGGCTCGCCCGCCTCGACCATCGCCCGTCCGGCCTGCACGACCTTCACGAACTTGTCGATGCCGGTCTTGGCGCGAGCGGACATGCCGATTGCCTCGTCGGCGCGCTCCAACGCCGCCCCGAACGACAGCAGCTTCGTGTCGGCGAGGACGTCGACGCACGCGACGGCGCGATCCCCGACGCCCCGCTTCGGGACGTTGACGACGCGACGAGCCGACACGGAGTCGTCCGGGTTGACCGTCAACTTCAGGTACGCGAGCGCGTCGCGGACCTCGCGGCGTTCATAGAAGCGGACCCCGCCGACGACCTTGTACGGCAGTCCACGGCGGATGAACGCGTCCTCGAATACTCGGGACTGGGCGTTCGTCCGGTAGAACACGGCGATGTCGGCCGGTCGCACCCCGGCGTCCGAGAGTTCGTCGATGCGGTCGGCGACCCACAGCGCCTCGTCGTGTTCGTTGTCGGCGTCGTAGCGGATGATTTTGTCGCCGCCCCCGACGTCCGTCCACAGTTGCTTGTCGCGGCGGCCGGGGTTCTTCGTGATGACGGCGTTCGCGGCGTCGAGGATCGTCTGCGTGGAGCGGTAGTTCTGCTCCAGCAGGATCGTGCGGGCGTTCGGGTAGTCGCGTTCGAATTCGAGGATGTTGCGGATGGTCGCGCCTCGGAACGCGTAGATCGACTGGTCGGCGTCGCCGACGACGCACAGGCTCGACGCGGGTACCTCGGGGTCGGAGTCGTCGCCGACGAGAAGACGGATCAGTTCGTACTGGGCGTGGTTGGTGTCCTGGTACTCGTCGACGAGGACGTGGCGGAACCGCCGCCGGTACTCCCGCGCGATGACGGGGTGGTTTCGGAACAGGTCGACCGTGACGCCGATGATGTCGTCGAAGTCGAGCGCCTGGGCGAGACGCAACCGCTGGGTGTAGCGGCGGTACGCCTCGACGACGGTCTTCTCACGGTCGCTCGCGGCCGCTCCGGCGGCGGTCTCGACGTCGATGAGTTCGTTCTTCAGTTTCGAGATGTCGGCGAGGAGACCGCGAGGGTTCGTTCGCTTGTCGAGTTCCATCTCGCGGGCGATCTGGGTCATGAGCCGCCGGGAGTCGTCCGAGTCGTACACCGTGAACGACGACTTCAGCCCGACGAGTTCGTGTTCGCGGCGCAGGATGCGCAGGCACGCGGAGTGGAACGTCAACACCCACATGGCGCGGGCCCTGCCACCGACGACCGCGCCGACGCGTTCGCGCATTTCGGCGGCGGCCTTGTTCGTGAACGTGATCGCCAGGATCTGTCCGGGGTGGATGTTTCGCTCGCTGATCTGGTACGCGATCCGCTGTGTCAGGACGCGCGTCTTGCCCGATCCGGCTCCGGCGATGATGAGCAGCGGCGGGCCCTCGTGCAGGACGGCCTGGCGTTGCGGCTCGTTGAGGCCGTCCAGTAGGTCGGCGGCGGACGGCGAGGACGGCTTCGACGGCGCGTCAAACAGAGATTCCATGACGCGATCCAGTCTAGGTACCGGGTCTGACGCCCCGCACCGTGCGCCGTCCATGCGGCTGCTGAGGCCCAACGATCCGAGCCGCGCACCAGTGACCCCAGCGGTGCCGTTCCCTGCGCTCCAGTCCCCGCTTGGTTGGCCAAATGTTCCGCTTGGTTGGGCAAATTGCGAAAACACGCCTGATTTCGACATTTACCCAGCCAAGCGGGGAATTTGCCCAACCAAGCCGAAGTGGAGGGTTGGCGTCGCGGAACGGGATGGGCGGAACGGGATAGACGCGACGGGACGGGATAGATCGGCATCGGGTCGGCGTCGTCGTTAGAGCGGTCCGCGACCGGCGCGCAGCAGTAGCAGTGCGAGTTGGGTGCCGTCTTCACCGAGTGCGTCGGCGAAGCGTTCGCAGATCTGTCGTTCCCGTGCGAGTGCGAGCCGGGTTCCGCCGGACGCCATGCGGATGCGTCCGACCTCTTTGGATATGCCGGAGCGTTCTCGCCACAGGCGGATGAGTTCTTCGTCGATCGCGTTGATGCGGTCGCGGAGCCCGTCGAGGTTGTCGTCGAGTGCGGTGACGGTGCTGGTGGCCGTGTCGTTTGTCATCGTGCTGCCTTTGGTGTCGATGGTGTGTTGACCCGTTGGCGACCCGAAAACGAAAAAACGCCCCGGGCCGTTGCCCGGAGCGGTAGGTCTAGGTTGCGTTCAGCGCGACGACCTACGGCTCGGACAACCGATGCCGTAGTAGCCATAAAATCGCACGTCGTGGAACACGTGGCCCAGTATGCCACAGGATGTGCCGGTCGCACAGTGACGCGCCACGAAGTGGGACGCGTCGTCGAAAGAGGGAAGCGTGTCGGCTCGTCGTCGAAACGAGGACCGACGGCGGGGCAGCCCTTCGGCCGACCGGCGACGGCGGGCGAAGCGATGGCGGGGCAGCGCCGCAGACCGCATCGGCGGCGACCCGGCGATCCTGTTGGTCGGCGGCGAAACGAGGACCGACGGCGGGGCAGCGCCTCGGCCGACCGGCGACGGCGGGCGAAGCGACGGCGGGGCAGCGCCGCAGACCGCATCGGCGGCGACCCGGCGATCCTGTTGGTCGGCGGCGAAGCGGGAAACGGCGGCCGGGGCAGCGCCTCGGGCCACAGATGGCGCGGGGGAACGGCAGGAAAACGGAGCGGCCGGAATGCGACGGCGGCCGGACGCGGCGAACCCGTGGCGACGCGCCGAAGAGGCACCGCGGGAACGGGAAGGGTCCTCACGTGAAACGGCACCCACCGTGAGGTGGGTGCCGTTTCGTCGAGCGTCGTGCGTGTGTCAGCGCGCGTTACGCGGCGTCGCCCCAGGTGGCGGCGACCCGACGACGACGCATGACGACCAGCAGAGCACCACCGGCGGCGAGAATGACCGCGCCGAGGATGATCGAGGTGGTCAGCGACATACCGGTGACCGGCAGCGTGTTGTCGCCACCGCTGACTTCAAGCGTCATCTCGGCCTCGGTCTCGCCTTCCAGCGAGGTGCCGAGGATGAGCTTCTGCGAGTCGTCCTTGCTGAGCGTGGAGAAACCCTCGGCGGGCTGGTCGGTGGTCATGAACACCGAGCCCGTGGGCTGAGCGATCTGGCCCTTGGCCTTGACGGTGATGTTCTCAACGCCGTCGTCCGGGTTGATGTAGAACTCACCACCGTTGGGCAGGGACGTGATCTCGTTGTCGTCGGCGTCGACGAGCTTGCCACCGTCGATGGTCAGCTCCACGTCACCACCGGGCGTGGTGACGGTGAAGGGGCCGATCTTCTCGGTGACGTCGCCCGTGGACGGGCCGTCGAAGATGATGTCCGAGACGGGCTCGGGCATCTCGGCGGCGTTCTCCGTCAGGTACGTGTAGATCGCGGCGACGGCCGCGTCGACGGCAGCGTGCTCGTCGGTGGCGTCGTCCACGTTCAGGTTGAACCCGTCGGTGAAGTGCCACACGGCGGTCTGCGTTGCCGTGTAAGCGACACCGTTGACGTCGGGGATGTCCGTCAGGTCAGCCCCGGCGGCCTCAGCGAGCGCGGCCGGGTCGGCGGTGGGGTATCCGTTGTGGAGCACCCACTGAACGAGCGCGAGGTTCGCGACGTTCGACTCGGTCCACTCGCCGGACTCGTACATGTGCGAGCTGTCGAGCGGCGTCATCAGGTCGATGCAGTACGTCGGGAGCAGCGTTTCGGAACCTTCCGGCTTAAGGAAGATCCGGCCAACTCGCTCCGCGTCTTCGGTGCCGTTGGCGATCCAGCCGGGCTCGACGACGACGGAACCGCGGGTCGGCGCCGGAATGTCGTCCTCAGCGGTGGCCGTTCCGGCCATGCCCAGGGCGAGTACTCCGGCCGCGGCCGCGGCAACGCCGGCCCGCATCCAGTTGTTGTTCATATTGTGTGTCCCTCCCGGGGGAACATTGAGGGTTCGGATTTTCCTCCGAGACAGACACGTTATCGGATAGCAACGAGTTGCGTTTGACCCCAAAGAATCGCTGTCCGATTTACGAATATTAATACGTTAATTCGCCTTTCGAATCAGACGATTCGGCGATCGACCGCCCACCGGGACAGCTCGTAACGGTTGGACATCTGCAACTTTCGAAGCACATTGGAGACGTGTGTTTCCACTGTCTTGATGGAGATGTAGAGCTCTTTCGCGATCTCCTTGTACGCGTATCCGCGCGCCAGGAGCCGCAGCACCTCGCGTTCCCTGTTCGTCAACTGGTCCAGTTCGGGGTCGTTGACGGGCGCCTGCGACGTCGACGCGAACGCGTCCAACACGAAGCCCGCCAACCGGGGAGAGAACACGGCGTCCCCGTCGGCGACGCGACCGATCGCGGCGACCAGCTCGTCGGCGGCGATCGTCTTCGTCACGTAGCCGCGGGCGCCCGCCCGGATCAACCCGATGACGTCCTCGGCGGCGTCCGACACCGACAGCGCCAGGAACTTCACCTGCGGGTGATCGACGCGAACCCGTTCCAGGACCGCGCGTCCACCGCCGTCTGGCATGTGGACGTCCAACAGCACCACATCGGGCAGTGTCCGCCCGATCGCGACGACCGCGTCGGCGACGTTCCCCGCCTCGCCGACGACGTGCACGGACTCCCCGAGCTCGGCCCGGACACCCGCCCGGAACATCGCATGATCGTCCACAAGGAACACCTTGAGTCGGGTGTCGTCAGTCATCGCCCATTCCCTTCGATTCGCGCGGCATCCACAGCCGCACCTCCGTGCCTTCACCGACCGTACTTCTGATCTCGGCCCGGCCACCGTGCCGCACCATGCGGTCGACGATCGAACCCCGCACCCCGTGCCGGTCGTCCGCGATGTCGTCGACGTCGAAACCCGTGCCACGGTCCCGAACGAAGACGCTCAACATGCCCGGCTCCACCTCCGCGTACACCGAGATCGACGACACCCCCGCGTGCTTCGCCGCGTTGACCATCGCCTCCCTCGCCGCCGCGACCAGCGCCACCGTCTGCGGATCGCAATCGCAGTCCGCCACCACGACGACGTCCACACTGATCGCGAACGAGTCCTCCACCTCGGCCGCCGCCGCCTCGATCGCCGCCGAGAACCGCTCCGCCGCCTCCGCCGTCGGCTTGTACAACCAGTTCCGCAGCGCCCGCTCCTGCCCGCGCGCCAACCGGGCCACCTCACGCGGGTCGTCCGACCGCCGCTGGATCAACGCCAGGGTGTGCAGCACCTGGTCGTGCACCATTGCCGCGATGTCGGCGCGCTCCTGCTCCCGGACGCGACCCTCCCGCTCCGCGCGCAACTCCACGACCGTCCGCCATGCCAACGGCCCGAACACGAGCGCCATCCCCGCCAGCGCGATCGCCGTGAACACGAGACTGTTCAACATTGACGACAGGTTGTCGCTGTTGAGCCCGACGATGACGACGAGGACCCCGATCACGCCCGTCGCGACGAGCGCCACCCCGCCGCCGATCCGCAGGTACGTCGCGCGCCGACCCGTGTCCGACAGCAGCGTCGTCACCCAGGTCCCGTCCGGTTTCACCTGATGCCAGATGACGCCCGCTCCGGCCGCGACGACCGCCCCCAGCCACGCGAACAGCATGCCCGGACCGACCCACCCCGTCGCGACCGCGAACAGCAGCAGACCCGCGCCGAGCAGCGCGAACACCGGCCACTGACGCATGTCCCGGTACGGACGCTCGCCCTCGGGGCTGTCGGACGGCAGGACCGCCCACAACGCCACGTACAACAGCACGCCCAGGCTCTCGAACAGCGGCGTCGCAAGCAGAACGAAACCGAGCCGCACGTACAGCGGTCGCATCCGTAGATGCGCCGCGACTCCACCGGCGACACCGGTGAGGACCCGCCCGTCGCGGCGACGCCGCAGCGCGGGCCGCACCTCACGCCGTGGCGAAGTATCGGTGGTAGCGATGACGGTGCTCCTTCTCGAAACGAACTCGGCCAGGACGGCCGACTCGATCGTCACACGCGCGGGCCCGCTCCGCCCAGCTCGACCGGCCCGGACTCCACCCGGAACTGCATATCAGGGTCACGTCAGGGTCGCCGTGGGGTGCGACCGACGTCCCGGCTTGGCAGTATCGAGGAATGACGTTCACGCCGCCCGACGCATCGGCCGTTCCCGATGCCGTACCCGAGGCGAAACCGAGCGGCGCGTTCGCCGACACCGGCCTGATCCGACCTCGGGACCGACGCCGCATCGCCGGGGTCTGCGCCGCGTTCGGCGACGCGACCGGCACCGACGCGCTCCTGTGGCGGGTCGTGCTCGCCGTCCTCGTCGCGTTCGGCGGCCTCGGCATCGTCCTCTACGTGTTCGGCTGGCTGTTCTTCCCCGGCGAGGGCGACGAGGCCTCGGCGATCGAGGCCGTCTTCGGACGCGGCACGTCCCGCACGTCCCGTCCCGTCGCGGCGGCGCTCGTCCTCGGCGGGATCGTCCTCGCCGTCCTCGTCGTCCTGCGCGGCACGGGGTGGCCGCTGGTCACGAGCGGCCTGTTCGGTCTGGCCGTCATCGGTCTCCAGAGGCAGCGGAGCGCGCTCGCGCCGGTCGCGGACGACACCGGCGCCGGTTCCGATCCCGCGTACCGGAAGCCGTTCGCGCCGCACGGCCCGTTCGGTCGGCGGCCGGCCGAACCGCAACCGACGAAGGAACTCGACGTCACCCTCGCCGCCCGGTCCACTCCGGTGATCGAAACCGTCCACATTGATGGCAAGGTGGACGCTCCCGGGCGGACCCGTCGGCGTCGCCGTCGACGTGAGTCGGCGGTCGCCGACGGGCCGCACGCCACGGCGGGCGCGAGCCCCAGCGGGCCGTCCGGAACCCGCCCCGCGAGCCCGCCACCGGCGTCCGACAAGCCGTCCGAGTCGCGCCGGGCCCGCAGACGCGCCGCGAAGGCCGCGAAGGCCCCCAAACCACGCCGTGCGGCTCGCGTGACGATCCTGCTCATGCTCATCGCGACGGCGGTCCTGCTGATCATCGCGGCGACCCCGGTGCCGGTTCCGTTGACGCTCTTCGCCTCCGTGCTGCTGGCGACGTGCGGCGTCGGCCTGGCCGTGTCGAGTCGGCGCGGCGGGTCGACCGGTCTGACCTGGCTCGGGCTCGCCCTGTCGCTGACGCTCGTCGTCGCGATCGCCGTGGACCGGCTCGGCCCGGTCGGGTACCAGTCGTACACGATCGCGAGCGAGTCCGCCGTTCCTGACCATCTCGTCGCGAACCTCGGGCAGACCGATCTCGACTTGACGGCCGTCTCGTTCACGGAGGTGCCGGCCGGGATCCAGGTCTCGGTGACCTTCGGGCACATGGAGATCGTCGTCCCGCCGGAGGTCGACGTCATCGTCAACATCGACGACGCGGCGCTCGGGACGGTCATGGTGGACGATGACACGATCAGCGGGGTCGGCGACCAGGTGCTCCGTTCGGACGGTCCCGACGGCCCCGGTGGGGGCAGTCTCACGATCGACGCCACCGTGCGTCTGGGCACTTTGGAGGTACGGCGATGAGGGAGACGTTCAGCCCGGCGGCACTGATTCTCGGGACCCTGTTCCTGGCGTTGGCCGTGATCGGCGTCGTCAACACGTACGTGGCGATGTCGCCCGCGACGATGATCCTGGTCCTGTCCGCGGCCTGCACCCTCGCCGGCGTCACGGGCGTCGCGAGGATGGCCTTTACCTCCAAAGACCGCCGCCGCTAGACATCCCGCCACGGTTGCAACGTCCACGAAGCGCCCGGAACACTTGCGGCTTGGTGGGTCTCCCTTGACGACACGGCAGAACGGTTTCGCCACGTAACCCGCCCCACCAAGCCGAAAGTGGGTGGCCATCCGGCTGAGGCGCGGGCAGAGGACTGAAGTGCAGGAACTGCACGAAAAGGACAGTGCCCGAAGGGCACCTCTGTCAGGGACGGAGGCACGAAAGGCAGTGCCCGCAGGGCACCTCCACCTGAGGGCGCGACCGCCACACTTTCGGCTTGGTGGGGCGGGGTATGGAACCGTAGGACGATGCGCAGGCAGGAGGGGAGACCCACCAAGCCGGGGAACCGGGCCACATGGCGTCTGAGCAGAGGTCGTCTTTTGCGGCTTGGTGGGTCTCTCTTACCGACTCCGAAGAACGGTTTCGGCACGTAACCCGCCCCACCAAGCCGAAAGCGGGTGGCCATCCGGCTGAGGCGTGATCGCCGTGTGGAACCGAAAGTCTCCGGCCACCCGGCTGTGGCGCGGCAGAGGACTGAAGTGCAGGAACTGCACGAAAAGGACAGTGCCCGAAGGGCACCTCTGTCAGGGACGGAGGCACGAAAGGCAGTGCCCGCAGGGCACCTCCACCTGAGGACGCGACCGCCACACTTTCGGCTTGGTGGGGCGACGTACGGGACCGCAGGACGATGCACGGGCGGGAAGGAAGACCCACCAAGCCGGGGAACCGGGCCACCCACTGTCTGCGCAGAGGTCGTCTCCTGCGGCTTGGTGGGTCTCCCTTACCGACACGGCAGAACGGTTCCGGCACGTAACCCGCCCCACCAAGCCGAAGTCTGTGACCACCCCGCTGAGACGCGGCAGGAACTGCACGAAAGGACAGTGCCCGAAGGCACCTCCACCCGAGGGCGCGACCGCAACACTTTCGGCTTGGTGGGGCGGGGTATGGGACCGCAGGACGATGCACGGGCAGGAGGGGAGACCCACCAAGCCGGGAGACTCGACCCCGGGAGACGCGCCTCAACCGATCAGCGGTCTCCGCGCTTGTCGTTCCGGTCGGTCACTCCGAGGGGGCCGGGCGGCCGCGCAGGATGGTGGTGCCGGGTTCGTCGTCCGGCGGGTCGTCGACGGGAGTCGCGGCCGGTTCGGATGCCGGCTCCTCACTGTCCGTCGGCCAGACCGTCATCTCGATGGAACCGGCGAGCGTGAGGTCGTCGGGCGACAGCGCGCCGACGGGGATCAACGCGAAATCGGACAGTCGCATCAGGCGCGAACCGTCGGCCATCGCGAGGACGAGATACCAGTTCTCGTCCGCGTCGGTGTAGACCCAACCGGGAAGCGCGTCGCCGGGAATCGCCGGGTCGGACGCGTCGACCGGTGCCGAGACGGATTCGGACGGTGTGGACGGCGGCGGTGCGGGGGC
>NZ_CBCRZX010000055.1:0-29194 GCF_965137155.1 Stackebrandtia soli | reverse complement strand
CTTGAATCCCACGAACTGGGGCCGCGGCAAGGGTTCCGGTGGAGGTAAAGGTGCTGGTCGCGGCAAGGGCGGCTCGGGTGCCGGAGGTGGCGGGCGGAAGTCCGGCTCCTCGGGCGGTCCTCAGACGTCGCGATCCGGTTCTGCCGGCGGCGGTCATAAAGGGTCCGCCTCCGGCGGTGGCTGGTTGTCGAGGACTCGATGGAACCCGGCGAACTGGGGATCCGACACGGCCAAGGGCAACCGCAAGGATCGCAAGGCGACGAAAGCCGAGAAAAAGGCCGACAAGCGCGTCGCGAAGGCCGAGAAAAAGGCGACGAAAGCCGAGAAAAAGGCCGACGAGCGCGTCGCGAAAGCCGAATCTGTTGCTCCTGAGGGCAAGAAGCGCTGGTGGCAGCGGTGGGGCCGAAAGAAGGGCACGGATGTGACGGCCACCGAGGCGGGCGCATCCGATGCGAAGAAGAACGAGAAATCCGAGAAGGGAAAGGACCCGACGAAGAAGGCGACGAAGGACGCGGAGAAGAAAGAGAAAGACCAGGCCAAGGAGGCGAAGGGGAAGCCGGGGCCTGATGACGAGATCGAGGTGGACGAGTGCGGGTGGCCGGTCGGCGACCCGGCGGTCTGGGGTCTACCGCCTCAGCCGAAGAAGAGCTCGGTTCTTCCTCTCAATGTGGACGATGGCGGGTTCATTTCGCCGCCTGCGTCCTTGTTCAAACCTAAGAAGCCCAAGAAATCCCCGGCGCCGGCGGCGCCGAAATCGAAAGGAAGCACCACTGTGGCTACCACGACGAGCAACCCCTACCTGCACATGGTCGATCCGTCCTCGACGGAGTCGTGGCGGGCGTCGAATTCGTCGGCGGCGGCTCAGGCGCGTAAGGACGCCTCGGTCCAGGAGGCGAAGGCGAATGAGCTGCGGCAGCAGGCGGCGTCGTTGGAAGAGAAGGGCATGACGCTGGCGGCTGAGGACCTGATGCGAGAGGCGGCAGGGCTGGACGAGAACGTGCAGATCAGGCTGGGTATTGCGGCCGGGTTCGACGAGCAGGCAGCCAGCTAGCAGAAACCCCTGGTGGGTGGGGACACCAAGTGTGTCCCCACCCACCTTTTTGTACTTTACATAAAGGAGATATTGACGATGGTCGAGTGGAAACTGTTCTGGTCGGGGTCGGCGGCGACGGTGTGCGCGGCCATCGCCACCCTGACCGTTGTCGGGATCGTCCCGGTGTGGCTGGCGGTCGTGCTGGCGGTCGTGGCGGCTGCGGGCTCGGTGCCCGTGGCCTTCGGGGTCCTGGAGGCCGCCGTGATGTTCGGGCAGTGTGCGGGGTGGCAGCGTCGCCGCATCCTGATCGGGATGTTGGGGGCGAGCTTTGCGTTCGCCGCGTGGACGATCGCAGCGGTTCTGGTCCCGGTCGAGGCGGTGTATCTGCTGGTATCGGGCGTGATCCTGGGCCTGTTGGCCGTCGGCACGTATTGGGTGGCACGTGGTCTCGAGTGGAGGCTGACGCACGTCGAAGCGCCCACGGCGATCCGCAACCCCGACCCCGATCCAGAAGATCACCGCGAGCGGGTCATGCAGACGGCGCTGAAAAGCGCTGGCTATGGCTGGATCCGCATCGAGCACGGCAGTGCCGAGGAACTGCGTGACGACTCCGGTTGGAGGTTCGGTGCGCGCCTGCTGTCGCGGGCCGCTGCTCGCAAAACCGCTGTTCATAAAGGTAAAGACAAAACAGAAACGGCGGCGAAGACGTCGGTGACGCCCGAGACCGCTGAGGCTCTGGCGATCGCCCTGGCCGAGCTCACCGGCCGACACATCGAGTCGGACTGGGTGCGGATCCGCAAGGAGAAGGGCGCGGGCAGGTACTCGATCACGGTCGCGTCGCGCGACGTCATGGCAGAGGTCATCGAATACAAGGACGACCTGACCCCGACGTCGATCACTACGCCTGCCCTGGTCGGCGTCGAGATCGACGGCACCCAGCGGTTCGGGCGTCTTGACCAGCACACTCGCAACGTTGGCGGGTCGACCGCCGGCAAAAGCGCGCTGCTGCATCTTGAACTCTCGCACCTGACCCGCTGCTCCGACACGATCGTGTGGATCGGCGGTACCGAGAAGCTGTATGACCTGGTCGCGGGCTGGGTCGAGCCGTACTACAACCTCAACGAGGCGACACCGATCGACTGGATCGCCAACGGCGCCACCGACACCCTGGAGATGATGGCCGCAGCGATGCGCCTCGCCCGGTGGCGTCAGAGCCGCCCCATGCACCTGCGGAAATGGCGGTCCCTCGTCCTCATCCTGGACGAGTTTTCGTTCATGGCCAAGACGACGACGGCGCAAGTCCAGTACGGAGGGCGGTGGATGACCGCAGCCGACTTGGCGTCGGCGTTGCTGTGCGGCGCCGCGAGCGGCGGCATCCACGTCCATTTCGCGTCTCAGCGCGGCACCATCGACCACTACGGTGGCGGTGACGTCGCTGCGAACCTCGCCGTCGACTCTGCGTTCCGCAGCAAGGACTTCGCCGAGCTCGGACGCTTGAGCGGGGATTACCACCTGCCGTCTCCGCGGCACCCCGGCGAGTACTGGCGGCTCTCCGCCGACGATCTGCCGGTCAACCTCAAAGTGCCGTACATCCAGAGCGTGGACCCGACGAAACCGAGACTGCACCAGGGCGTGACGGTCGCCGACGTGGCGTTGGCGCGCAAGCCGTTCATCCTGAACGGCCTGACCGAAGCCGAAGGCCTCGAAGCCGCCGGCGACGCCTACGCGGCCCGTCACCGGGTCGTCGACGACGTGATGATGGCCTACCTGACCGGCAGCAGTGTCGCCGTCGAGGAGCCCTCGGCACTGTCGGGGGCCGCCGCCGAGGTCGCCGAGGCAACCCGCGCCGAACTCGCCGCGATCGCCGCTGCCGCCGGCCTGGACCTGGCGGCGAACGACCCAAAACCACGGCCAGCCCCTCCGGCTCCGCGCAAACGCGAGGACGTCATCGAGGACATCCTCGCCGACGGCCTGGACGCCGCCGCGATCGCCGAACGCCTCGCCGAGGCCGGTGACCCGGCCGAGACGACCGTCACCGCTGCGACCCTGTCCCGCATGTACAAGAAGCAGCGCATCAGCCGCCCCTCCACGGGCCGGTATGCCGCACTCAACCCAACAAACGAACGAACAAACGCCTAACAGGTGGGGGGTGACCTGCATAAACACGCGGGCTACCCCCCACCGGACGTGTTCGTTTGTTCGTTCGTTCGTTAAGCCAATCAACCAGAAGGGGCACCCATGACGACCTACGCCGAGTACTTCGACCGGGCCGAAAACCACCTCCGCACAGCCGAAGCAGCAGCCGAGACCGACCCGACCGTCGCCGCGCTGTGCGGCCTCGCATCAGCCATCCTCGCCACCCACCCACGCGTCCTCCGCGACCACCGCACCTTCGACGCCGAGGCGTACCTCGCCGCGACCGCCGACGACACCGACCCCCGAACCGCAGCCACCCGCGCCGTCGCCGCCGCGATCCGCGCCGGTGAGACCGAGCTCGAAGACATCGCGGTCGATGACTGCGGATGGCCATCGCCAGCACATAGCGTGCCGGATCGTTTTCAGTCTTAATCAGAATGGAGGGGCCGCGTCCGAGTAAGGACGTGGCCCCTTTTGCGTGCCAACGAAAGGAACTTGAATGTCTGGTATGGATCGTAGGTTGGCGGATCGGCCTCGGCCGGCCCCGAATGGGGAAGGGGACGGTGAACCGTCGCTGTGGGAGAAGGTGAAGTGGGCGGCGAGCGAGACCGCCGACCACATGTGGTGGCAGGCGAGGCGCCGGTACGACCCGTCGTGGCCGCCTCCGTGGCTGCCCGGGGTCCTGGTCACTGTCGGCCTGATCCTGATTGCGGCGATCGCGTTCCCGGTGGCCGAGCTCGTGGTCGTGATCGTGTCGACGGTGGTGTCGGACCTGTCCGGGATGGGGTGGACGTGGCTCGGCACGGTCGAGTTCACTGACCTCGTCACGCACCCTGTTCGGGCGTACATCGAGGGTCACGCGCCCGCGATCGGCTTGACGCCGAGTGTGGTGTTCGGTTTGTGGGTGGGGGCCGCAATCGGCACGTGGCTGCTGTCGGGCACCGTCGCGGGTCGGATCGGGTGGATCCTCACTGGTCTGGCGACGGTCGGGATGGTGTGGGTAGAGACCCCGGCGGCGGGTCGGTGGATCGCCATCGGCATCACCACCTTGTGGTGGCTGCTCTTGTCGGTATTCGCCCTGGCGGGGATGTCCCTGATCACCGTCGTCAACGGCCCGATGCTGTTCGACGACGGAAGCGAAAGCCATCCCGCCTGGCGGTATTTCGGGACGTTCGGTGGCCCGCGTCGTCGCGTCGCTCGTGATGTCGCTGACGCCGTCGACGCCGTCGCCGACACGATCCACCGAAGCACCTCGACTCCCGACCGCGACAACGTCGTCTCCCGGCTGCGGGTCCTGCGCAACAAGCTCCTCCCGGCCCAGGCGTACCCGCCGGCGACCCCGGAAGTCGACGCCGTCAACGGCCAGTGGCTAGGCCCGTTGTCGCGGCTGGCGTTCGCGGCCGACGGCGACGTCTCCATCGGTCCCGACGCTCTCGACGGACTGCGTCGTGCGTGGATCGACGCTCGCGTCATGACCGCCGTCGTCGCCACCAACAACAGTGTCCCGACGGCCGAACAGGACCTCCTCGGCGACGACATGACCGCGATGATCACCGACCAGTGGCCACGCGACCCCGAATGGGTCGTCGACATGCTCGTCGGGATTCACCGCGGTATCCGCCGGGAACTCGGCAGCCGCGGCCCGACCCCCGAGGTGTACCTCGAGAGCCTCGACGAGACCCTCGGTAGCCACTTCCCCGGCCGCCGCGACCTCATCGAACAGGTTTCCGATCGCATCATCTGACACCCCGCACACCCAGCCCCGCCGAGGACCAGTCCAGGTCCTCGGCGGGGCTTTTTCATGCCTCCAGCGACCCACCACATAGGCCTGTTGCGGGAAGTGCAAGAGGTGTCACGTCGGTACGCCTGCTCGGCGCCCCCCGAAATCTCTCGAATAATTTCCGGTCCTGTTTATTGACAAGGGGTCGATGGGGAGGGTACGGTCGACTCATCGGAATAAGCGGTACCGGAAATTATCGGAGGATGAGATGAGCGAGCAGACGACAATCCGCCCCGTCGGACGGCCGGCGATCGGCGTTGAGGTGAAGAGCCGCTTCAACGATGAGCTCCTGGCCGCCGTCGACGCGGTCGCCGCCGCTTCGGGCACGTCGCGTGCGGAGGCGATCCGCAGTCTCGTCCAGGCGGGCCTGGCCGCGCCGGCCACCGAGCTGGAGCGCCTGTTCCCCGAGTACGCCGACGAGGCGGCGGAGGTCCGCGACTACGAGATCTGGGTCAGCATCCGCGATCTGCTCGACCAGGGCGCGCCGCACTTCGGGCACGTCGAGGGCGGGACGACAGTCCGGTCGAGTCGGTACGACATGGCGATCGAGATGGGCGCGGTGTGGGCGCGCGGCGCGTGGGTCCTGTACCGGACGGTCACGCCCGCCGGGTCGACCGTCGAGCAGCGCGGCGACATCACCCTCGCAGCCGTAGAGGACGACGCGATCGTCGATGCTTACCGGCGGCTCCTGGCCGAGACGACCACCGAGTACTACCTCCCGACGCTCGGGCCGATGTGGACCGACGTCGACGACAACGACGGCCGCCGTTTCGGCGGCGGCGGCCAGCGCGACACCGCCGTCGAGTGGGACGGCGTGATCGACCCGGCGACCGTCACCGGCCACGCACCGCAGGAGCGAGCGCCGTGGGACACCGACACCGAGTAAGCCCATCGGCCCGCCCTACGGGGCGGGCCACCCATCAGAAGGGGAACCCATGACCACCACCGCCGCGACCGCGGCTCGCATCACCACGTGCGCATACCTCGCGGCCGCGTGTCTCGTGGCCGCGTACCTCATGACCCTCACCGTGCACCGTGGCCGCTCCGGGCGCCGGGTCGCCTCGGTGATCGTCGTCGCCGGGTGGGGTGCGGTCTCCGCGGCCGCCATCACTGCCGTCATCAACATCCAGTGAGGACATACGCCATGACCCTGCCTGATGACCAGATCGAGGCCCTCCTCGGTGAGAACCTCACTGATGACTTCGCCGCGTGGGCCGCCGACACCGGGATGACGCCGACGGCCGCGATCCGGGCGCTCGTGCGGCAGGCACTCGACGCCGCCGTTCGCCTCGTGCCCTACCGCGAGCACGAGGCGGTCCTGGCGGCCGCTCGCGACGGCGAGGAACTCGCCTACGCGCACGGCCTCGATGACGACATGTCGATCACCGCGACCGCGCTCGATAACGAATACGTCGTCATCGTCACAGCGGACAGCGAGTCCTACATCCTGCGGACGACGGATCGAGACGGGGCCATGGCCGCCGCTCTCGAGCGGATTACGGCAGCCACCACCAACCGGTGGTGCCCCACCGACGGGCGGCCGCTGTGGAACGAGGTCCTCCTCCCACCCGAAACCATCGACCCGCGATCGTGGGATCACCACGCCGCCCCGACCACTTCCGAGGCCGAGACATGGGAGGCCACCTATGGTCATCTTCCCGTCGACGACCGCGGCAACCCGATCTACCACCACGAAGGAGCACCGATATGACCCACACCAACTGGACCGCCCTCGGCGGCGCCGTCACCACACCCGGCGAGCTGGACGAGCTGATCGGCACGATCCAGTACCAGATCAACGAGATGCGGGTGGGAATCGCCCGCGCCGCCTGGGGCGCCCAGACCGGCCGCACGTGGGACGAATCCCACGACCGCCCGTCGGCAACCGACATCCTCCACGACCTCGATATGACAGTCGTCCCTCCGGGCACGACCCCCACCAACGCGACCGCCCGCAACGCCATAGCCGCAGCCACCACAGCGATGGCCGCCGCCGAACAGGCCCTACTGACCGCCTGGCTCGCGCACCGCGCCGCCGAGCCCGCATGACCAACGAAGGAGACCACCACCATGGGCATCAGCATCACCAGCCTCGGCGACCGGATCGCCCACGAACACGAGGGCTACGTCGGGGCGTACCTGCGCGACGGAAGCCTCACCGGCAGTTCATCACGCGAGATCGACGCGGCCAAGACCGGCAAACTCACCGCCGCTTGCGCCTGTGATTGGCGCAGCGACCGCACCTGGGACAACGACGCCAACACCGCCGGTGGCTGGCCCAGCGACGCCCTGGAGGACGAGATCCTCACCGACTGGTACGACCACGTCTACGCCGTCGCCGACGGCGAGCGCGACCGTCACATCGGACACCTGACCATGATGATGGCCCGCATCGGGCGGCAGTACGGTCGCGGCAGCCTCGATCTGGACAACCTCGATGATCTCGAGCGAGACCTGGCGTCGGCGCTCGATCGCGTGAAGCAGATCCGCCGACCCAGCGACTTCTGACGACCGCCTCGTGAAGCAAGTGGCCCTCGACCGATCGGTCGAGGGCCACTGATTGATTGACACCGCGAGAGGCTCCCGAACCGTGCTCGGGAGCCTCCACTTTGCCTATTGACGGCGTTGTTCGATAATCGAACGATCGTGTTATTGTCGAACGATGGTGAACCGAGTGACTGATGAGACGATCCGTGAGCTGGTGCTGTTGTGGCCCGAGCGGATCCCGACCGTCGATCCTGACGACTATCCCGACGACCAACGGCGGAGCCTGACCCGCCGCCTCAACGAGGACCGGTGGCGCTCAGACGAGGACGCCCGGGTCGAGGCGCGACTGCGCGATGCGATCGACTTCGGCGACGCCGAGCCGGGGGACCCGGTGATGATGGCGCTGAAGCTGACCGCCCGCGACCTGGAGGAGGCGAAGTCGCGCCTGGTGCGGCTGGCCTCCTACGCCCGATGGTCGGCCCGCGGCGGGTACTCCCTGCAACTCATCGCCTCCTACGCCGAGGTCGTCAAGAGCACCGTCGCCGAGATGACGAGGCACATGGAGCACGCCCTCGACGGCCGCCTCTACATTGATCCCGCCCTCCAGCCGTACGACCCTGGCTGCGTGCACTGCGGCGGACCCATGCATCCCCTCGACCTCACCGCATGGGGCGTCGCCGACGCGACCCACACCTGCCACGATTGCCACGGCATCCGTGTCACCGTCGACGCCGACCACCTACAGGGCCTCGACCATCCGCCGACGGCATGGGCCGCAATCGACCCCGTCCTCGCCGACGACGCATGGAACCTCCTTGCACGGGCGCAAGACCGGCCTGAGCACTTCTATCTCGCCGAACACCACGCCGTCCTGAACCGAATGACCGCCGCCGGGATCGCCACGACCACCAGCGTCGACATCCGCCGGTGTGACCACCTCGACCACCCTCACGTCATCGCCGAGTGCCCTGATTACAACGGCGAACTCCACATACAGGTCTGACCGAGCCACCACGAAGGGGCTCCCGAGCACGTCTCGGGAGCCCCTCGTTTTGTCTCCCGACAGTAGACAGCGCGTTCGGGAAGGACCAAGGTATCGTCGATACGAAATGGCTGTCGCCTGTGGACTGATGGGGTCGGCGCTCCCCTCGAGCCGGAGTGAACTCGGCGTGGGACGCTGGGGCATGGTGAATCGAATCGGACTGGTGACAGTTCCCGCGCGGCGGGTGCTGTGGCTCTACGGCCTGTACGCGCTGACGTGCCCCGAATGCGGGGCGGAGGGCGAGTGGACGCTACGGCGGTACGGAATCGAACGCGGCGCACAACCCGACCGGGTCGAGATCGAGCCGCGGGCCGACGCGGTCTGCGGCGAGTGCGAGGTGACCGTCGAACATCCGCTGATATACCCGGCGATCGTGACCGCAGCGAACGAATGGGCTGACGCCGGCCGACCGGCGGATGCTCAGCCTGACGCGGTTGACGAGTGGCGCCCGCACTACCTGGCCGTTGCGACTCCCGACCCGCTCGACAGCGGGTACGAAGCGGCGGGAACGTGGCTGCCGTGGGAGCGCCTCGGCGGGGCGGAGTGTCGTCGCCGATGGCCTGAACTCGTCGACGTGTGGGCGGCGTGGGTCTCGGCGGTGACCGCTGTTCAAGAGCAGGGGAGCCCCGATATCGACGCGATCGTCGTCGATGCCCGCCGACGACTGGACGACCAGTCCTGACGACGCGACAGACTGGACATCAGTGTGGGCTTGACGCTTCGGGCCCGGGGAGAGGACGGTGTCAGATGTTGGTGGTGCGTCGATCAGATCCAGAGCGGGGCTACCTGATCGTGCCGAACGCGGTATTGCGGGATCGGCGTCTGTCGTATCGGGCGCGGGGTGTGTTGGTCGAATTGCTGTCCCACGAGACCGGATGGCACGCGTCGGCAGACCGCATGTCGCGTGAGGGAAAGAAGGCCGGCACCGCTTGTGAGGGGCGGCAGGCGATCGAAAAAGCAATGGGTGAACTCATCGCCGCCGGTTACATAACCCGGGCGAAGGGCCAGAACGAGAAGGGCCAATGGGTTACCACACTGACCGTCTATGACACCCCCGGTCACGTCCTGGCGGCGGCGCACGAAACCGAGCCTGCGGAACCGGGTGACCCCTTCGAGGCGGGTGTCGGTGAGACACCACCAGGGGATGTCGCTCTGACGCACCGACTACTGAACGACTGGCAGTCGGTATTCCAGCAGTCGATGAACCGGGACTCGGTTACCCAGCCGTCGGTTTTTCAGGAGCCTTCTAGAAGTACTCCAGAGAAGACTTTCGGCGAAGATCAAGAAGAAGAACAACTCGAGCTCCCTCGACAACGAGATTTCGACGAACCCGCCGTTGAAACACCTCCACGAGCGCGACGATCGTCCGCTGTTGATCGACTGATTCGAGCGATGCCCGCTGATGTCGTGGCCCAGGCGGTAGAACAGTTCCGCCAGGAGGATCCATCGGCCTACGACCAGCAGCGACAAACCGCCGAGGATGCTGACGGTGACGACTCCCAGATACCGGTCGACAGGTTGACGCTGATGCACGCCGCCGCCCACTACAGTGCCCTGCATCAGATCCCCACATGGATGACCGCCGCAATCTCCGCGATCTCCCCATGACCGGTCGCGGCCTCGCCTCGCGCGCGTGAGCCATTCGACCGGTCGAACACCAAACACGCGAGGAGGGCCATGCCATGACAGTTAAAGAAACCACCGAAGACCATGACAGTTGCTTGTGCGGGGCGCGGAAGCGAACCGGCGGAACCTGCGGTCGCCCAGCGGGTTGGGGGACCGACCATGCCGGCTACGGCACGTGCAAGCTCCACGGCGGCGCGATGCGGAACCACAGGATCGCCGCACAGAAGTCCATCGCCTCCGAAGCCGTGAAGGTGTTCGGCCTGGATCTCGAGGTTGACCCCCGAGACGCGCTCCTGGCGGAGGTGCACCGCACCGCGGGCGCGATCGACTGGCTGCGAGAACAGATACAGGTGCTCGACCCCACCGAGGTCACCGATTCCCCGTGGATACCCCTGTACCGGCAGGAGCGGAAGCACCTGATTGACGTGTGCCGAGCGGCGATCAGCGCCGGGATCGAGGAGCGCCGCGTGCGCCTGGCCGAGCAGCAGGGCACGCTCCTCGCCGATGTGATCCGGGGGATTCTCGGTGACCTCGATCTGACACCGGACCAGGCGGCGCGGGTGTCGGAGGTTGTGCCGCAGCGTCTTCGGGCGCTGGTTGACGTCGCATGAGTCGCGCCCTGTACGCGCGCACGAGACAAAACGCGTGCGAACGTTCGGGGGCCATTTAGCCGGGAACAGGCGCCTCACGCATTGCCGTTCGACCGGTCGAACCCCAAACACACGCGCGAGGACTGACGAACTCGTTTACGCGCGCACACCGCAAAACGCGGGGTCTGCGGTTCTCTCGCGAGAAGACCCCTCACGCGTGCGCGAGTCGTTCGTCCGTTGTTCGCCGAACCGACGACGAACACGATGCCTCCATTCGCGCGCGACCCCTCCCGAGGAACCGGGGGGAAATGGTCGACTGCCCGGCGTCAGGGCCAACAAGGGCGCTGTCGAGTTTCGACCCGCCCCCTCCCCCCCTCGAGCCCGCTGGTGCGACGGGCGTCGTCGCACCAGCGTTCGCCTGGCACGGCCTTCGCCGGATGCTTACCTATGTCACTCACGTGACCACACGTGTATCGCTACACGCTCTCCCCGAAACCGGCCTCGACGCGGGGTGGTGGTGGAGGAGTGATGATCATGTTGAGTCTGCTGCGGACGGCGGCGCATCCGATGACGACGTTCCTCCTGGTGCTGGTGGCGCTGTACTCCCGGTCGTCGCGCCGACGTCGTGACGCTCACCGCCTGTTGACGGTTCTCACCGGAGTCAACCCAACCCCAGGACTCACGAAGTGAAAGCGGCTAGCGCGGGAACGTAATTGTGTACACAGTTCAAACTCTGTACGATTGAGCCATGAGCACCATTTCGAAGAGTTACACCGCCCGCGAAGCCCGTGCCCGCTTCTCCGACGCAATGGGCGAGGTGCAGTACGGCGGAGAACGCGTCGGCATCACCAAGAACGGCAGGCTCGCGGGCGTTCTGATCAGCCCTGAGGATTTCGAGATGCTCGAGGAACTGGAGATGGCTGCCGACGTGGCGGCCTTCGACCGGGCCAAGGCCGAAGATGACGGCACCCGTGTGTCGTTCAAGGATCTGCGCAGCGACCTCGGCTTGTAATCCGTGTACGACATTCACTTCACGCGCCAAGCGGAGAAACAACTCAGGACGTTGGAGAAGGCCGACAGGCAGGCCGCCGCTCGCGTCACCATCGCAATCGTGGGCCTGGCGGAGAACCCTCGTCCTCCCAAATGCATCAAGTTGAAGGATCGACCGGGATGGCGCATCCGAGTGGGGATCTACCGGATCCTTTACGAGATCGACGACACCGACATCACCATCGACGTGTTCCGCATCAGTTCCCGCGGTAGCGCCTACAAAGATTGATCTCAAAGCACAGTGGCCCGGACCGATCGGTCCGGGCCACTGTTGGCTTCTAGTTCGACAGGTTCGAATACGGGGGTTCGGGACTCTCAGCGTCGTCGTGCCCACCAGAGGCACTGTGGGTCGATGTGGATGGGGCAGATGAGGGCGGAGGCCGGTACGGGCTCGCTGAGGCCCTCCAGGCGGGCCATGGTGATGCCGTCGTCCAGTGTCATGTCGAGGACGACGTACCGGGTGCCGTCATAGCGGGCGCGGGCGACGCCGCTGTCCTCGTCGTCGGGTCCTGCGGGCCTTTTTGGTGTGTGAACGTTCAAAGCACGCCGCGCATGGCGTTGTCGGTCCAGGTGTCGACGCGACGCAGGTATCCGGACATGGCGCGGGATCCGGGTGTCCACCCGCCCTGGGCGGCGATCGCGACGGCGTCGTGACCGGCTTGGCGGGCGACGGTGGCCATGCCAGCGCGCAGGGAGTGGGCGGTGTGCCGGTCGAGGTCGGCCTGCTGTGACCGGCGGGCGATCACATCGGACACCGCCTCCGGGCTGAGTCCGGTGCCGGGCAAGATCCGGCCGCCCTTGCGGATCCGGCAGAACGCGGGGTCACCCGGCTCGAGCCCGGATACGGCGAACCACATGCGCCAGGCGATGACCGGGTCGGTCGAGCCGCGAACACCACGCGGGATCGCCGCCACCCGCACCGATGACGCGACCTTGCTCGAGCGGATGTCGACGAGGAGGCCGCGATCGCCGTCGACGACGACGTCGCCCGCCAGGAGCCCCGCGGTCTCGACCGAGCGACACCCGGCCCCGAACGTGATGAGGATCAGCGCGGCGTCGCGGGCGCCGGCGGGACCGGGGTCGGCGCGGGCGGCGACCAGCAGCCGCTCGAGCACGGTGAGGTCGGCGGCGGGCGCCTGGCCCCGGCCCCGCTTCGGCTGCTTGTCGGCCGCCGAATCCCGCACGTATGCCGCGAGGTTCGCGCGCGCTCGCCCGGTCAAATACCTCGGGACGGCGTCGGGACCGAACTGGCGCCGCAGACCGGCGATCACGCCGGTGAGCTTCCGCTCGATCGTGGAGGCGGCGTAGCCGCGCTCGTGCCACATCCACCGGCAGTACGCCTCGAGCAGGCTCGCGTCCACCGACCATTCGCTCACCCCGGCCACGTCCGCGCACCAGGTGCTCCACGTGCGCCAGTCCGAACCGTAGGAGCGGGTCGTGTTGACCGGGCGCAGCGATTCGGCGTGGGCGTCGGCGGCGACCCGCAGCCCGTCGGCGAGTGCGGCCGGCAGCGGCACCGGCGCGGTCGGGACGACGACGCCGGAGGAGGCGGGAACAGGGGTCAACTCGGTCATGTCGGTGTCCGTCCTGACGATCGATTTTTACCCCGGATATGGGGACATTATCCGGAGTAATCGAGTGTAGACGATCGGCCTGGCCGGAACGGGACCGCCCCGGCTCCGCATCGCGGCTGCGAACCACCCCGGAAGCGCAGTCAGGGGCGGACATCCCACGTCTGTCCACAATCCCTCGGAATGTCGTCCACGGAGACGGCCTACCACGGCACGACCCTCACTCGGGTAGGGGCCGAACCGAGAGGCGCTCAGAATCGCTCTCAGGTGCCGCTACAGTGTTTTACCTGGTAGATGGCCTGCCCGGGGGCAGGGATTTCGGCGAACATCGCGGAATCAGCGCGACGACCGACGCCTGGTCACCATCTTCGCCACGTCGACCACCAACTGCGCGGCGTTGATGACCATCATCACGGCCGTGATGACGAAAACGAGATTCAGCTGAAGTTGCAACATGTACCGCTCCTATGGATGGGTTACCGACGTCCACCCGGACGCCCGAGCCGCCATGGTGCGCCAAGAGCAAGACATTGTGGCTTCAGCACGTGCGCAGAAAGCGCGCCACGTGCGCCACCCAGAGTGCTGCTTCCTGTCACGTTCCGTGAGTCCGCCCCGGAGCAAGCTAGTGCAGAAGGGCACCTTCTGCGGGAGAGGAGCGGTCACCGGCTGAGGTCTCGGGTCGCCGCGTGCACCGCCCGCGCGGCCGCGACGAGTTCTTCGGCCGTCGCCTCCAGGTACGCGATGTCGATGCCGGCGGCGCCGCCGACGTTCGCGCAGTGGGCGATCTGGTTGAGGTTCGTACACGCCCCACGCAGTTGCCGGTGCGCCCGCATCAGTTCTCGCAGCGCCGTCACGCGGATGCCGACGTCGTCGGTCTCAGTCGCGAGGGTCGCCTCCGACAGCGCGGCCGCCGCGACGTACATCGCCACCATCATCCGCCGCTCGGCCGCCACCGACGCGACCCGCTCGCGCTCGGCCTCACTGAACCGCACCTTCACGACGCACCCCCGACGGATCGGTGCGGGCGGGCGTCGACGTCTCAGCGGACGCCGCGGCTCGGTCTCGTCGATCACGGTCTCACCCCCGCGATCCACAGTCCGTGAAGAACGCCGTGGCCGCCACCGGCGGGTGCGGATTGTGCGAACCGCCACCGAGGCAATGTGCGATGCCCCCGGAGAGGGCCCCCTCCCCTATATCTTGCTCCGCACCGGCAACCGTGAATCCCACGCAGGCACCGAGCGGACGGAATCAACAAAGGCACTTTGTGCTCCAGCTTGCTCTGGGCCGGACTCACGGAACGTGACAGACATCAGCACTCTTCGTGTGGTCGGCAGCCCTTCAAATTGCAATGCATAGGTGTGATGAAGGGGGAGTGACGAAGAGGGGGTCGACGTCGTTGAGAGGGTATGAGCATGGAGACAGAGATCGTGGTCGATGAGATCGAGTGGGACGAGCGCGAATGGGATGAGCTCGTCTGGTGGGTCGAGGAGACATGGTGACGAGTGGCGTGGTGCTCGAGCTGATCCGGCGCGTCGACGGGTGGATCGCGGCATCGACGATCGCGTCCGAAGCGGGAGACGACGATGAGTACGTCGAAGCTGAGCTCGAGGAGACGCGGCAGGAGTGGGTGTGCCCGCTCGGCGAGCTGATCGACGACTGTTCCGTCCTGGAGGACCTGACGGCCGCGATCGGGGTCTACGCCGCGATGCGCGTCGCGCTCGGCCTGACCCCGACGACCGGGCCAGGCACCGAAGCCGAACTCGTGCTTCGACGAAGGGCGTGGACGACGGCGCTCGCCGCGCTCGTCGACAAGCCGATCAGCGTCGCCTTGGCTGCGGTGATCGACGCCCCAGCCGCCCCGCCGATCGACGAGCGGACGATGCGAGCGCTCCAACTCGCTCGGATCGAGCGAGACCTGGGCATCCTCAAACATCCTGATCTCTGACCACAGCAAAACGGCCCGAACCATTCCCGGTTCGGGCCGCCTCGTTTCGCGGAAGGCTATCGGGTGGCGAGGTACGCCGCGATCGCCGTCGTCACGACGCCGATCCCGCGGTGCGCGGCCTGGTCGAGTTCCATCAACGCCGTCCCCGGACCACCGGCGTCGACGACGCCGTCGCGGCGTTGCACGGTCGCGTGATCGAGATACGGCTTCTTTCCCAGACGGTGCAGCAGTTTGATGAACCCGGCGCGGCGGTCGATCGCGTAGTGCGAGACACCGGTGATGGCGGCGGCGGCCGCGACTGCGGAGGTGCGGGGCCGGTACCCGAGGAGTCGGGTCACCGCGAGCATCGCGATGGTCTGCGTTGCGGTGTACGAAGCGGCGTGCCGGGCGGCGGCCGCGCGACCCTCGTGGCCGGGGCGGCCCTTCGCCGCAGCATCACCACAGGTCTGCACGATTTGGTCGGCGGGGCTGTGTACGCCGTCGAACGTCGCCTGCATTGCGGCGAACACAGCGAGGGCGGCGACGGTGCGGGGTGGGATCATGGTGGGACTCCTGTCCGAGTCGATAGTTCTGTGTGGGATGGGATGTGGGGCGCCGGGTCTGGCAGGACCCNNCNCCCCGACTGGCTAGATGAGGATCGCGGCGACTGCCGCAACCGCGGCGACGACGATGGAGACGATCGCGGCCCGCACCAGCAGGTGCTTGCCTCGTGCGATGTGACCGAGGCGGCGGGCCGCTTCGGTGCGGTCCTCGGTCGTAGGGATGGTGATCGGCCGATCGATCGCGGCGCGGGTGAGACCGGACGACCCCGCCAGGCGCGGCCACACCACCGCGACACCGCACGCGGCCGCTACGGCGGCCGCAACCCCGGCGCCACCACCCAGCACCGCGGCGACCCCGTCGAGGTCGGAGTACAGGCCGAGGCCGACGCCGATCGTGGTCGTCGCCGCGACGACCGTGAGGATCGTCGTCGCACCGGTCACGGCGCGAACGATCAGCCCCTGGTGGTGCTCGACCCGAGCGTTCGCCTCGACGATCAGACCGACGCCCCGCGCGTCATCACGCTCGGCCTCGACCCGTTCCAGCCGGGCGTACAGGTCATTCAGTTCGACCCGCTGATCCTCCACGGCCTCCTCAGCGAGGTCGCGATACCGCGCCTGCTCGAGGATCTCGCCCTCCAGGTGCTCGATCCGGGTAGCCGCCTCCTGCAACTTGCCGTCGAATAGCGGCGCCAGGAACCGACGCGACTCAACAACGAGCGTCGCGAGCTCCGGATCATGAACATCGCGTCCGCACGTGACCAGGTGCGTCAGGCCCTCCTGGTAGGCGACAATGACGCTGCGGTCGGCCTGCGGAGCGTCGTATCCGCACTCCCCGCACGACCACTGGCGCTTGGACAGGTCGATGCTGACGGCGCCGTTCGGGCCCGTCAGTGCGATGAGGGAGTCCCCGTTGACGGTCGCGATGTTACGACCATCCAGGGAGAAGGTCACCGCCTCAATCGGGGACGACTGGTCGGCCGTGGTGCGGCGAGGCTGTTCAGGAATCATGATGGTTGTTCTCCATTTCGTTTCGTTGAGTTGGGGAATGGGGCGGCCCGTGCTTCCAGGCCCAGGGCCGCCCCGACTGGCTAGAGGTCGATTTCGGCGTCGGCCGCGATGGACATCGCGTCGCACCACAGCTGCCATTGCGGGCCGGTCCGCCACTGATCGTCGGGAACGGCGCGTCCCCAATCGAGATCACGCAGCACCCGGATCGCCCCCGCGTAGTCGCGAGCTGCCTCCGACGGCTCGTCTCCGAGGCTGGTGGCGGTGCAGACCGCGCACCGCAGGACGCCGTCGGTGGCGGTCCACCCGCCCGGAGCGTCCTCAACGAACTCGGCCACCTCGTCGACGCGGTCGACGAGCGTCGGATACCGACTGCCGAGGGCGTCGTCGGTGGTGTGCGGAAGGGCGCAGCCGGTGCAGACCGGTGTCCACGCCTGGTGCTCGTGGAGGGCCGCGCGAACATCCGCATCAGTCGGATGCGGGACATCCGCGTCCGAGTCGCCGAGGGCCTCATCGCCACAGTCCGGGCACAGGAGACGGTCGTCGACGGTGACCCATTCGCCATCGACGTGGTCAGCGGTGGCGTCCTCCTCGGCTCGGATCTCGGCCTCCGTCGGATCGGGCGTCCCGCACTCGCGGCACGCGATCGTCCAGTACGCCGCCGGAACCATGCCCGGCCTCGTCGTCGTCGTTGTGTTCGTGGTCATCGTGTGTCCTATCTAGAGGTACTGGTGGTTGATGCCGACGGCGACGATCTCGTCGGCGGCGGCTCGGGTGAGGTGGGTGACGTCATCACCGGCGATACCGGCAATCGCGTCCGCGACATCCGCCGCCGCCTCGGCGTACCGGCGAGGCGTCACGCCCTCGAGCGCGACCGCTATGACCACCGAGACCGGCACGAGCGTCTGCCCGGCGAGGTCATCGAGAAGACCGTCGGCGCGAACCGCGTCCGCGCGGCGCGCGATCGTGCGTTGGGACAGTCCGGTGTCCTCGGCCAGCTGAGGCAGGGTCACCGCGGGAGGGCGATGCGCCCGGACGACCGCGACGGCCAGGTCCAGGCGCACCTGCGCGACCTCGGCGTCGTGCGCAGCCGCGCGCACCCGATCACGCACTTCATCGCCCGTCGCCTCCGGCGCCGACAGCGCGCACCGCAGTGCCGCGTCCACCAGCTCGAGCGTCGTGGGTGGGTCTGGGTATGTCATTCCACCACCCTACCACGAACCTAGCCATCATGACTAGGCACTAGTCGTTTTGACGTATTACCTGGTGGGGGTGGGTGTAGGGTCGCGACCGTGGACGGCCAGGAGCAGCGCACCCCGCGCGCGACGCACGACCGCGCGACGTGGACCCGCGAGGCACTTCGCGCGCTCACCCCGGCTGACGAGATCGCCGACGCGCTCGCCGAGATCGAGGTCATCGCCGCCGAGATCCGAGCGTGGGACGCAACGCTTCCTGCCGGCGACCGGCACGCCGCCCACGTTCGCCGGGGACGGCCCGTTCGCCGCGGCTGTCTCGTCTGCCGCCTGCACGAGGCCGAGCCGCTCCTGGTGGCCGCCAAGGCCGGGGACTGGCTGGCGTGCGCGGCCGCCGCTGGCCGCCTGGTCGACATCACCGGACCACCCACGACCCGCATGCGCGAAGCGATCGGGCGCCTCAGGACCGTCGCCATCGAGCGGGCCAGCCTCGCTTGGCAGCAGCGTCAGGAGGACGCCCGTAGGCCGGGTATGGGCTGAGTGCGGGAAAGTAAGGGCCGCCCATACATGCCTATGGGCGGCCCTTACTCGGTTACTTGCGGAGCTCGGCGATGCGCCTTTCGAGCTCGGTCGCACGATCCTCGGCGAGCGTCGCGGCGACGTCGGTGGCCCGGTCGGCTCCGGCTCGGATGATCGCGCTGAGCGCGACGTGGCGGGGAGTGTCGGGACCGAGGACGGCGAGGACCGCGTCGACAGCGTCATCGAGAGCGTCGGCGGCTTCGCGGTTGATGTAGTACGACTGGCGGGTCATCCCTTCGGCGTCGGGACGGGTGCCTCGTCGGCCTGTGGGCCGTGTATGGGCCGCCCGTACCTGGCCTGTGGGCGGGGTAGAGGCGGGTATGGGCGCAGCCAGCGGGTTCGCGCCGATGCTGAGTCGGCGCGCCATCGTCGTGTCGGACATGTCCGGCGGCGGCAAAGGCTTCTTCTTCGGCGGGGTCATGCAGTGACCTCCGCCGTCTTCCCGGTCAGGCGTGCGGCGAGGTCGCGATACCACCCGGCGACCTCGGAATCGGGCGCGTGCACGATCACCGGAGACCTTCTCCGCCAGCCTTCGCGGATCTCCTTGCGGTCGCCGATGACCGCCAGGACGTCGATCTCACCAGCGGCGAACGCGTCCATCGTCGAGGTAACGACCGCGCCTCGGCGCCGGTCGAACAGGTTGACGACGATCCCGGCGATGTCGATCCGCACGCCCAGAACGTCCGACAGGGTCGCGATCTGCGTCAACAGCAGCCGCAGCGCGTCCAGGGAGGAGTCCTCGGCCTGGACCGGGATGACGACCCTGCCGGTGCGAGTGGCGTCGGTGCGGGCGGCGACGAGGGCGCCATCGGTGAGGGCGCCCAGGCTCGGTGGGCAGTCGATGATGATGTCGTCGAAGGCGGGCGCGTACGCGTCGAGCAGCCGCGACAACAGCAGCTCCCGCCCGGTCCTGGCGTACAGCTGCGGCTCGAGGAGGAACATCTCCTCCGCCGTCGGCAGCACGAGCAGACCCTCCAACCCGTCGACGCCCACCAGGAGCTCACCGAGGTCCCCGGCGTACTGCCCCAGCAGTGCTGCGGCAAGGTTCGCGCCGTCGGGCGCCTTCGGCAAGCCCAGAGCCGCCGTCCCATGGCCCTGCGGGTCGAGATCAACCAGCAGCACCCTCCGTCCCGCTTCCGCCAGGGCGGCGGCGAGGTTCACAGCGGACGCGGTCTTCCCGACGCCGCCCTTCTGATTCGTCACAGCAGTCACTACAGCCATGCCCGGCACCCTAGACCACACCACGCCCGTACTACGCCCACACGAGCCCATACCCTGCATATATGCCGCCTATGGGCCGCCCATACACAGGTATGGGCACACGAACGCGCCCGACGGAATTCCCCCGTCGGGCGCGTGTTTGGTGTTTGTCCGGTCAGGCTCCAGGAACGCCCATATCGACAATCCGAGCCTTGTGAAGTTGGGCGGCGGCGGTGACGGTTTTCGTCTGTCCGTTGCGGTTCTTGACGACCATCAGGTCGACCTCACCGGGTCGGACGGTCTCGTCGTAGTAGGCCTCGCGGTGCAGCAGGATCACGACGTTCGCATCCTGCTCGAGGCTGCCGCTTTCACGGAGGTCCGACAGTTGCGGGCGTTTCGTCGAGCGGTTCTCCGCCTCGCGGTTGAGCTGGGAGCACGCCACGACCGGGATGCCGAGGTCCATCGCCAGCAGTTTGAGGTCACGCGAAATCGCGGAGACTTCCTGCTGACGGCTCTCGACGCTCTTCGACGTCGACATCAGCTGGAGGTAGTCCACGACGATCAACCCGAGACCGACGGTCCGTTGAAGCCGCACCGCTCGAGCGCGGATCTCGGCGACGGTCACGGTTCCCGCGGTGTGGAGGTGAAGCAGCGACCCGTCAGTGGCGGCGAGGGCTTTCTCGACCTTCGCCAGCTGCGCTTCGGGCACGCCGTCACGGGGCGGGTTGACCAGCAACTCCAGGGGAACGTCGGCCTCGGCGGAGAGCATCCGGGCCTGGATCTCCTCGCGCGACATCTCCAACGACACGAACAGGACCGGCTCGGCCTGGTGCCACGCGGCGTGGCGGGCGATGTCGGCGGCGAGGATTGACTTGCCCATGCCGGGGCGGCCCGCGACCAGGATCAGCTGCTGCGCGCGCAGCCGGTGGATCACGTCATCGAGTGATCCGAGGCCCGTCGAGAGCCCCGAATAGGGATCGGGGTGGCGCAACCGCTCCAGCAACGCCGTCTGGTCGGCGTGGAACAGTCCCTCATCGGTGTCGGCGACCTCGGTGGTGATCGCTTCCGTGACCCATCCGCCGACTCGAGTGATGACGTCCTCGACATCCAGGCTTGGGTTGCGGACCGTCTGCCGCGACCGCACGAGGGTCTCGTCTAGACGCCGCAGGCGGGCGTGCCCGAGCACGATGTTCGCGGCCCACTCGAGAGACTCCGGCAGGCTCATCTCCAACAGCGTCGCCAAGAACGGCGCCCCACCGACCTTCTCCAGATGACCGTCCCGGAACAGGTGAGTACCCATCGACAGCGCGTCCGTCGGTTCCCGGAACAACCGCGACTGAATCGTCGAGGCGATGATCTGATGCCGAGGCTCGTAGAAATCCTCCGGCGACACCAGCTCGAAGGCGCGTGACGCGTGATCCTCCGACCTCATCATCGCGCCCAACAGTGCCTGCTCGATCCGCGAATCATGCATGCCAGCCCGCTCCAGGCCGGTCTCCATCACCTCGGTCATCGCACACCGCCGGCCGCGAGAGCCTCAGACACGCACGCGGCACAGACCGTGCCCACCATCGACAAGCCACAATCCGGGCACGGGCGCGCCTCAGACGCCCCTCCAGGCCCTCCCGACTGCTTAGGCACCATCAGTGAGGGTGGCGTCTGCGCCAGGTCCCAGAGACGCCGTGAGGCGACCGAACCGGGGTGCGTGGTGCCCTCCCGCGTCGCGCCATCGCACTGTCGCACGATCGTCTGTTCATCGTGACCCGCGGCCAGACATGCCGTCACCGCATCAACCACGAGCTGCCGCTGCCCGCCAATCACCAGACGGCGGACGGACATGTACATGCCCTCCACGATCGCGTCCACAAGTTCATGGGTTTTCGTGCCATCAGGCACACACACACCCTCATCCACGACGTCGACGTTCGGTGGCGACGCGTCTGGTGTGTGTGTGTTTTTTAGGTTCAGTTTCTTAGGTTCTATTTGACCCTCATAACCGCCGCGCTGGATGTGACCTGCGGAAACGTTGCGTTTTGGCTGCTCATCACCAGCGGGACGGTTACCGCCGCGCTGGATGTGACCTGCGGAAACGTTGCGTTTTGGCTGCTCATCACCAGCGGGACGGTAAGGGGGGTTCTGGGTCTGACCTGCGGAAACGTCCTTACCTGCGGAAACGTTGCGTTTTGGCTGCTTGGAGCCAGACAGGCGGTAAGAGGGTTTCTGGGTCTGACCTGCGGAAACGTCCGGCTGGAACCTGCGGGTGGGGTAGAGGACGTAGACCGTCTCTCCGACCATGCGGCCCTTCTCGTCGCGGTCCCGCTTCGTCTCGACGTAGCCAGCGGCTTTCAGCTCTCCCAGGACGGTGGTTGTCTTCTTCTCGCCCCACCCGAGTTTGGTCTCGAGGAAACTCCGGGTGAATCGGAACTGGCTGTCGTTGTCGACGAGCCGGACTACCGCTCCAACGGCCTCGGTCGACAGGTAGGGGTCCCGCGAGATTTCCTTCGGGATTTGCACCCACCGCTGCTCGCCCCACTCGGGAGCGATCTCGACCCGGTAGGCGGGATCGATCTGGGGCGTGAACTGTGCCATGAGATGTGCCTCCTATAGAGGCGTCACCCTGGCGAGACGATGCGTCATCGCCTAGCATGGGCGACACCAGTAATTCCCATGCCCGAGGCAGTGATTGCGAGTCGTGCCTCGGGCAATTTTTGTGGAAAGCCGGGGCCGATGGCCCCGGCTTTTTACGTTACGTGGTCTCTTGTGCCATGGTTGCGATGAGTTGTCGCGCCTCATCGCCCGCGAGCGACACCTTCATCAGTTGGTTCATGACCTGGTGATACTTTGTCGCTCCTTCCCCATCATGTACGGATTCTCCGACGTAGGTTTCGACCAGCGCTACGTCGTCGTAGATCGCGAAGCTGTTCTGTGGGCTGATCCCGAGGGGTTTCGTTGGTCGCATCGGGAGAATCCTTACATCCACATTCGACATTCCAATGGCTGCACTGAGTCGATCCAGTTGGCCTCGCATGATTTTGGGTCCGTAGACATTGCGACGTAGCGCGGCTTCGTCGATGACGATGTCGAACGTCTTTGACGTGTCGTACAGCATGGTTTGCCGTTGAAGACGCTTTGCGACTGCCGCGTCGATGTCGTCATCGGGATGTTCGTGAAGGACGGCCATCTCCTGGAACACCGCGTTTGCGTAGTCCGGCGTTTGTAGGAGTCCTGCTACAAACGCCAGGGAAAAGTTGCGAATACAGGTGGCCTCGGTGGTGAGCTTCACGAAGTCGGTTTGAACAGCCGCGTGCCCGCCGACTTTGACGCGATGTTTCCAGTCACGGTGAGATGCGAGCAGTCGGGTCCAGATCCCGATAAGGTCTGCCGCCGCCTCCGGTTTTCCGCAGGCGGCGGCCCACGACGTGAGATCGCTTTCCGAGGGACGCTGCTTGCCGTTTTCCAGGCGGGAAACCTTCGACTGTTCCCACCCCGATCGTGCCGCGAGTTCTTTGCCGGACAGTCCGGCTTCCTCCCGAAGCGCGAGTAGGCGTTCAGCCAGCCCTTCAGGCTCTTGAAGCCAGGCGTAGATCGGGTTCGTGTTTGATGTCATTTGATTCCTCGACTGGCAATTCCGGTAAGTGATTCCGGATGTGAATGGTGGACTGCCAGGTCACGCCACTCGTTTGCCTGCACGACGAATGTTGGATCGGTCGTGAGTTCAGTACGGATTCGCTGGTGTTCGTGGTTGAAGTGCAGGGTCACTACCCGGTTTGAGTCCAGCAGCCACCAATCAGTTGTGCCAGCGGCCGGCAGAAGACCGATTGTGTGCGCTTGGCTTCTGGTTAGGTATCGCATGACTTCCCCGGCATCGATATTCCATGCACCGACCCACCGTTCCCATTTTTGGTAGTCGGTGGGCGTGTCTTCGTGAACACGTACCCGTTCGATACGGATACCTGCGCGTCGCCAGCACCGAACCTGTTCGTACCACGTCGTTGATGGCGTGGTCGTGGGGTCTACAGGCGAGCCAGCGGTGAACCGTTCCACGTACGTTGCCTCTTCGGGCTCGCCGTAGACAGGCTGTAGTTCCAGCCGAAACAGGCTGTATCGCGCACTTTGTAGGACCTGACTGAGTTCGGAGTTCGGGATGACGACGCTCATTACTGCTCCTTCAACCGGTCCAGTACGTCGGATGGAACGAATACCCCGTCCTCATCGTCGGCCAGTTGGCGCAGGCGGGCGCGGGTGTCGTTGTCGAGCTTGATCCCTTGCACGACGTACCCTCCCTCGACTTTGTATAGGGCGGGGCAACCATCGTTGCCGCTTCCTCCGGTCTTCCACAGGAACACCAGTTCTAGGAAGTTCATCCTTCGCCTCCTTCATCTTGGTTGCGAGCGGTTGCTAACGCTCCTTCCCGGTATCTTGCCATCTCTCGCATACTCGCGCAATCTCCCTGGTCAATGTTCGCATTGACCAGGGAGATTTCTTCGTAATGGCGGACCTGGCAAGGAAATATTAGCGCATATGCGAGCAAATGCTTGACATGAGGTTTGGGTTCGTGCAGACTGAGCGCACGACCTGGTCGCGCCGGTGAAGTTCGCCGGAAGGGCCTTGGCTGGAATGTTTTTTGAAAAGTCCTCACTGGACATATATGGAATGCAAGAGACACCACTGATGACCAGGGTTTTCCCTGGTGCGGTGTCTCTCGCCCTGCATGGTGACCCGCCACGGCGGGTGGCGGTTCGAACCCGCCACAGGGCGCTGTCGGTTGTCGGGGTCGCCCCCTGGTGGCTGGGCCTCGGGGTCGCTCTCCGGGGTGGAGCAGTGGTGTAGGGCGCACGCTGCCCCTCGGTCTACGGACCGGGGGCGGAGGCGACGGTTCGATTCCGTCCTGTTCGCGCAAACAAACAAAGTGCCCTGACCGGGGATAGAGGCCCTGGTCAGGGCGGCATCGAGTGAATTGGAGAAACACGATGCAGTCAACGATGGTACGTCGTACGTCGCGAGATGTGCGGTGGTGTGAGACGTGTCGGGACGATGTCCGGACCGCGCGCTTGCTCGGGCGGGGCCAGCTGATGGTTTTGCTGGCGGTCACAGAGCCGTGGGAGTCGCCGCTGTGCGGTGCGCACGCGGAGATGGCGGCCGTGCTCGACGCCGATCCTGACGCCCAGGCGCTGATGTGCGGTAGTGACGGCGATGACGACCTGATGGCGCTGGCCTGGGCCCTGTGGCCCGAGACCAACCCCGAGTCGGCCGCGATCGCTGAGATCAATGAGGCGTGGGGGGTGACGTCATGACGATCATGATCGCGGGATCCTCGCTGCAAGAGTGGCCGCGGATAGCGGCTGAATGGGTTGCGCCGCAGACGATGCTGCGGATCCACACGGGCTGGTCGGTCCACGAGCACCTGGTCGAGGCGCTTACGGTCCTTGATGCGCGTGGTGCGGTTTTTGGCGGCGGGTACCTGGTCGAACTCGTGGCGGCGTGTCGTGTGACGGCTGGCCAGATCATGGCTGCGGCCGTCGAGGTCGGCGGATATGACGTCCTCGACTTCGCGTCGCGGGCGCTGGACGACTACACGTGGCTGACCGACACCAAAGCGTTGTCGTCGACGTGGGCTCAGCGTCGTCGGGCGCGCCGGATCATCACCCGTCTCCGCGCCGTGCTGGAGGTCGAGTCATGAGCCTTCTCGGCACGATCCGTACGGCCGCCTGGCCGTGGCGGACAACCACGATGGTTCCGGTTCGCGCCGGGATCACTACGGCCCCTGTGGATCAGGGGCCGTACTCGTCGGGTGAGATTTTCGCGGTGGCGCTGGCTGAGGCGATCGCTGCCCGGCCCGTCGATCGGGCTGATATCGAAGCTCAGCGCACCGCGATCGCGGCGCTGGTCGCCCAGCTCACCGTCTCCCGAGGTGGTGCGCGATGAAGTGGTCTACGAACCGGCCCCCGCGGCCGCCGGTGTACGCGATCAGACAGAACCTGGATCACGCGATCGGGCAGGGACACATGAGCCTGCTTCACCAGCTCATCACTGAGTACGACGTGATGCTGCCGGAGATCGAGGCGGCCTGTCATCGGGTCGGCACGACGGTTCCGGCGGTGTCCGAGGCGTGGCGGGCGTACGTCGAGGTCGCTGATCTCGACCCGGCCACGGCCGTCCGTATCGAGACGATGTTGCGGCAGGACCCGCTCTTCGCTCTCTCTCCGCTCCCGTTCGGGGGTGGGTGGTGAACTGGCGATCGATATCCACTGTGGTCGGGGCACACCCGGGTCAGCGTTGTCAGGCGTGCCAACGCGAGGCGCTGCGCCTGCCCGGCGTCGAGATCCCGGTGCACCGGGCGGTGTGGACGACGCTCGCCCCCACGGGTGAGCGTCTGTACGCCTGCCATCTCCACGCCGGGGGTGCGCGGTGACTGCTGAACACGTTCGTCGCCGGTTCGCGCCGACGGCGGTTTCTTTGTGGGTTGCGGTGTGGGTGGCGGGCCTCGCCACCGCCACCGGTGGCTCTATTTCTCATGCGGCCCTGGTGGTCGCGTATCTCGCGGTGGGAGTGACCGCGGCCCGCTGGGTCGCCGCGATCCGCCGCCTTATCCCGTCCCGAGAGGACACACCATGAGCACGAAGAGCAACTGGCGCGAAATCGTGGTGCGGGAGCGCCGTGAAGAACTCGTCGAAGCCATTCGCGATCTCGACATAGAGAGCCTGTACGGCCTTGTCGTCGATGACGAGGTCGGACCCGGCGAGATCGAGGCCGCCCGGCGTCTGACGAACCGGTATCACCGGGAAGTGGTGCGGGCCTGGCACATGTATCGGATCGCGCATAACCTGTGGGACTGCCGCCCGGGCCGTCGGATGGAACTCACGTTGTGTGAGGATCTGAGCCGTTTGCCTGTTGGGCAGCTCGCTGAGGTGACGTCGCTCGAAGATCTCGGCATCGCCATTCCAGCTCTGCCCGTTGATGAGGACGACGATCTCGGGGAGCCGACGTACGGCGAGATCGCCGAGGTGGCTGTGGGCACGGTCATCTACTACGGATGGCGGATCGCGGTCGCAGGGCTCGCCGCCGCGGGCCTCCAGGCTTTGTGGGACGCACCCTCCTGGGTGTCGTTGCACGCGATCGAGATCACCCTCCCTGGGATCGGGTGGACCTCGCTCGGTGCGGGGCTCCTCCTCGGCGCGTGCAGTGCCGGTGCCGGGATCCTCGAGCTCCGCCGGTGGCGCCGCGACCAGGACCATGCTCGCCGTATCGACGCGTTCGAGGTCGAGCGGGGTGACGTCTGATGACGGCGTACGACTACACGCCCCCGCCTCCGGGTGCTCGGCTCAAGGCGAAAGCCGAGGCCGATGTCATGCGGATGCAGGCGGAGACGGCCTCTCAGGCGCAGACCGCGCAGATCAACGCCAAGGTCGCTGCTGATGAGCGGCTGGCGAAGATCGAGGCGGGGAAGCTCAAGGCGCAGGCGAAGGCGGAGAAGGAGCGTCTCTCCGCCGCTCTGGATGAGGAGCGTCGTCAGAGGACGGCGGCCCGGAAGGCGCGCGCGAAGAAGATCGCGGCCGAGAAACGCGACCGGATCAAGGCCGCGTTCGCTGAGAACGGCGCCGGGATCGCCTCTACGGCGGTTTATGTTGTCGCCCTGGGCGCGGCGACGGCCGGGCAGGTGTCGACGGCCGTCGGGATGGGGCTCCCGTGGGGAGCTGGGCTCGGGTTCGCCGCGTTCATCGAGGGTTTCGCGATCGCGGCCGCCCTGTCAGCGCATCGCCTTCGGGTGGCTGGACGTCGGGCGACGCTGCCACAGGTGCTGGCATGGGCGATGACGGCGGTCGCCGCCGCCGTTCAGTACTACGGGCATAAAGATCCTCCGCTGCTGGGCATGACGCTGGCGACGGCATCGATCGCGGCAGTGGTCATGTTTGAGCTGCGCTCGACCGTCGAGGCGAAACTCGCCTCGAAGGTGCGCCCGCCCGTCCGGTGGGGTTTCCGCCGGTGGCTGGTCGCTCCGATCGAGACCTGCCGTGGCTGGCGTGCCGACGTTCTCAGTCGCACTACCGAGGACGGACAGAGCGTGCTGGCGGGCGTTGTCCGCTCGGGGCGGGCTCGACACCGCCTCGCGGCCGCGGCGGCCGATGCGTACGCGGCGGTGTCCGCTGCCGCGTACGCCGGACACCTAACGTCCGTGCGGATCGAGGTCGTACCAGACACCCACCCGGCGTCCGCTGTCACGACAGCGACCGGACACCCCGCGATCGGACACGCGTCACCGTCTGATCTGACAGGACTATCGGACACCCCGACGGCGTCCGATACGCCGATTGATCCTGACGGGCCGGACACCGGATGGGACGCGCTGTACGTCCCTGACTGGACGACGGTCGGACTGCCCGAACAGACACAGCGTCTGATCGACGCGGTCCTGTCCGACCTGCGGACGTCCGATCCCGACCCTGAAGGGTGTCTGACACTCCTCATCGAGGACGCCGAGACGGGTTTCTCGGACACCGTGTCGGACATCGCGATGCTTGACTTCCTCGCCGTTTCAGACGCGTCCGATGACGATCGTTCGGACACCGCTTCGGACACCCCCGAGGTGTCCGACGACAACGGTTCGGACACCGCTTCGGACACCCCCGAGGTGTCCGATCAGACGCCTCGTCGTCGTCTGGTCGGACGGAAGCCGAAAGCGAAGAAGGCGTCCGAACCGGTCGCCTCGGACGCTCCTCGGACACGTCGTACGAGGGTCGACCCGAACGTGATCGCGGCCGCCAAGAAGCGTCTGATCGACGCCGGCAGGAACGTTTCGGCTCGGACGCTGGCGTCCGAAACCACTTACTCCGTCGACTCGTGTCACCGCTGGATGAAGCAGCAGAACGGGTCCTAACCAACAACATCAGACGCCCGGTCGGGTGTCCTTGGCCGCCCGCCCCCGGTGGGGTGTGGCGGGCGGCCTCGGAGAAACGACCGTCACGACTCTCATAAAGGAGCAATCGATGAGTACGAAAACGGCGGACGACGACTTGTTCGCGTCCGCCCGGATCCCGAAATCCGCAGTTGAGGACCCTCCCGACCCGGCGTCGGATGCCGTTGCTGACCCGACCCGGAAATCGGCTGTCACACCAGTTCAGGGCGTTCCTCTGGCGCGTCTGCTCGGGTGGGCGGTCCCGGTCGTGGCCGTGGTCGCCGCGATCGCCTTGTGGGCGGTGTCGCCGTGGCTGCTCCTGGCGGTCGGGATCGCCGCCGTCGTCGGCTTCATCATCGTCGTCATGATTCGTCGCCGGGCCAAACGATCCGGCTCCTCCACCAGCGGGTTCGGGCTCGGAAACTGGGGCCGCGGCAAGGGTTCCGGTGGAGGTAAAGGTGCTGGTCGCGGCAAGGGCGGCTCGGGTGCCGGAGGTGGCGGGCGGAAGTCCGGCTCCTCGGG
>NZ_CBCRZX010000054.1:0-29330 GCF_965137155.1 Stackebrandtia soli | reverse complement strand
TTGGTTGGTTAAACGTCTCGCTTGGTTGGGCAAATGTTCGAATTAGGCGTGTTTTCGCAATTTGCCCAACCAAGCGGAACTTTTGCCCAACCAAGCGAACCTGAAGTGAAGCTGAAATAGCTGCGCGGAACTGTAATTCGGCCATCACGCTGCTGGCATGACAAATGCACTGCTTCCCTTTCGACGGCGTGAGGCCTTTGCCTGGGGCTTTCGTCCGTCGACCCTCCGATCGCTCATCGAGGTCGGACTCTGGACCCGTGTCCGCCATGGTGCGTACGTTGTGACGCGGCATCGAGAACTGATCCCACCGTTGTTGTTGCATGCGGGGTCTGTACTGCCGGGGCTCGACGGGACACCCGCCATCAGCCACGAGTCGGCGGCGACCTTGTGGGAACTGCCGCACTTGCGACCTCCACAACCGTGGTTGCAGATGACACGGTGCCGTCGATCGCAAGGCCGGGCCGATTACCCGCACGCGATCGTGCATCACGCGAAAGTGATCGACGATCACGTTTCCCACGCGCACGTCCTCCCGAGCACGACACCGGCTCGGACGGTCATCGATATCGCTCGACTCCGGGGGATGCGCGCGGGAATGGTCGCGGCCGATGCCGCCATCGGTCCATCATCGACAGCTGATGGACCATTGTGTACCATTGAGGACCTTTGGGAGGCCGTCGAACTGTGTCGTGGCTGGCCTCGGGTTCGAACCGCTCGGTGGGTGATCGCGCATGCTTCCACCCTGAGCGAGTCTCCGTTGGAGTCGATCTCCCGCGCGGTGTTCTACAAGCACCGTGTTCCTCAACCGCTGCAACAGGTCTGGATCAATGATCAGATCCGCGTCGACTTTCTCTGGGACGCTGCGAAGCTCGTTGGCGAAGCCGACGGGGAGATGAAGTACGCACTCGATCCCGCCGCGCGGCGAAGGCAGGACGAGCGTGAGGCCACCTTGCGCGACCTCGGCTACACGGTGATCCGTTGGGGTTGGGACGAGGCTCTGATCGAACACGAGCACCTGGCCGCCCGGATCAGGACGGCTCTCGTCGACCGGCGCGTTCCCTCGCACGTCGGTTCCAGCGTCGATGGTTGGTACTCCACCAAGAACAGTTGGTTCCTGGCTCCCGCTTGCCGCTTGGTTGGTTAAACGTCTCGCTTGGTTGGGCAAATGTTCGAATTAGGCGTGTTTTCGCAATTTGCCCAACCAAGCGGAACTTTTGCCCAACCAAGCGGGAGGAGGGGTCAGGGCTCGATGGGGAGGAGGTTGCCGTCGAAGTCGACGACGGAGTAGCCGCGCAGCTTCTCGAGTTGGTGGTAGGAGTCGATGACGCGGACCGTGCCGGACTTCGAGCGCATCACGATCGACTGGGTGTACGCGCCGCCGCGCTGGTACCGGACGCCTCGCAGCAGGTCGCCGGAGGTGACGCCGGTGGCGCAGAAGAACATGTTGTCTCCCCCCACCAGGTCCGACGTGGTCAGCACTCGGTCGATGTCGTGCCCCGCGTCGCGGGCCTTGGCGCGCTCGGCGTCGTCCTGCGGCCAGAGCCGCGCCTGCATCGCGCCGCCGAGACACGTCAACGCCACGGCAGTGATGATGCCCTCGGGGGTGCCGCCGATGCCCATGAGCACGTCGACCTCGCTCATCTCACGGGCCGCCGAGATCGCGCCCGCGACGTCGCCGTCCGAGATGAACCGAATTCGGGCGCCGGCCTGCCTGATCTCCCGCACGAGGGTGTCGTGTCGTGGCCGGTCGAGGACGCACACCGTCACCTCGGAGATCGACCCGCCCTTCGCCTTCGCGATGCGGCGCAGGTTCTCCGCCGTCGGCGCCTCGATGTCGATGACGTCGGCGCACTCCGGGCCGACGGCGAGCTTCTCCATGTAGAACACCGCGGACGGGTCGAACATCGCGCCGCGCTCGGTGACCGCCAGGACGGCGAGCGCGTTGGGCATGCCCTTCGCCATGAGCGTGGTCCCGTCGATCGGGTCGACGGCGACGTCGACACCGGGGCCCGTGCCGTCCCCGACCTTCTCGCCGTTGTACAGCATCGGCGCGTCGTCCTTCTCGCCTTCGCCGATGACGACGGTGCCGCTCATGGGGATCGAGTTGATGAGCTGACGCATGGCGTCGACGGCGGCCCCGTCCCCGCCCTCCTTGTCGCCTCGGCCGACCCAGCGGCCGGCGGCCATCGCGGCGGCCTCGGTGACGCGGACGAGATCCAGTCCGAGGTTGCGGTCGAGTTCTTCGGTCTTGCGAACTGACATGGTGTGCTCCTTTGAACACCGAGGGACAGGTCCGGGTTTCGATCCTGACAGAGTTGTGCCGTCTCACCCGGTGGCGGGTCGGTGTCGGGCCTCGGCGTGTCGTCGGCCAAAATCGAGGCCATGAGCGCCCCAGAGAAGAGCACCGGTCGGGTCCGTGGCGAGCGTCCGCCGCGCGACATGTTGCTGTCGTTGGCGGTGTTGCTGGTGCCGATCGCGTTGATCTTCGGTCTGTGGCAGTTCATCGGTTCGGATCGGCAGGTGAGCGTCGTCAACGCCTCCCCGACGTATCAGGAGGCGGCCGACGCCGGCCTCGACGTGACTGAGCCGCAGGGCCTGTCGGAGGAGTGGAAAACGGTCTCCAGCATGGTGAATCGCGAGGACGGGGAGGCGACGCTTCGGGTCGGGTATTACACGCCGTCGGGTGCCGGCATGCAGTTCGTCGTGTCCGAGATCGACGAGGTGGAGCTGACGGAGTTGGTGTTGCGGAAGAATCCCCAACCGACCGGCGTCGTCGAGACGGCGAGCCGCGAGTGGAGCGGCTACGTCACCACCGACAACAACAACGCGCTGCTGTCGAGCGGCGGCGGCCAGACGTACATCGTGTACGGCGACGCGCCGATGGACGAGTTGAGCCAATTCGTGGAAGCGCTCGACTGAGGGCGAAGAACTCACCAACGCGCATCGATCACGCGTCCGATGAGCGCTTTCGGTGAGATGGCCGTCACGATGACGGTGACGGTTGACCGTCCCTTGAGAATAGACGTTATGTCCACTCTCGATGGTGAGATGGCGGGCGGTAGACCCCCGCGCCCATAATCGCGCCATTTCGGTGCCGCGTTCCGAACGCGGGCGACTTCGCCCTCGTCGGTGCGGCCGTGACGTTCGAGTAGCCCCGCCGGTCAGCGCTCATCGGGTGAGAACTCTTGGGGGAGAACGATTCTCGCGGTCCTTGATCCATAAACCCGCTTCCCGTGGCACGTCGTTCCCTTTTCGGTGGTTTCATCGCTCGATGAGGGCCGATGGGCGAAATCGAATCATGCTTCATCGTCCGTAATGTCCGCTGTGTCGTTGCGGTTTCGTGATCTATGGGGGCCGCCAGACTCGCAAGGTTTCTTGTATGTTCATGCCCTACGAGATGTAGATCACTCCCACGGTATGGAGAGGTTGCATGGTAGTGACCACGACGATGACCAAGGAGTCATCGGGAACCACCCGGCCACGCCAACGGTCACGCCCATGGGCACTGCGCGGCTGGCCCCGGGTCGGCGTCTGGCTGATCGTGTGGGCCGGGCTCGCCGCAGCCCTCCGGGCGATCGATTTCGGCGTCGGCGGCGCGATCGCGCTGGGGCTTGCGGGTTCCGTCGTCGTCTGGTGGGGCGAGTACATCGCCCAGCGCATCATGCGCGCCTACTTCGTCATCTTCGTCGTCGCCACCGGCGTGTTCTTCATGGTGCGACTGCTCCCCGGCAACCCCGTCGACGTGCTCATCGCGCGGTTGACGTCCGAGGGAATGGAGTATCAGGCCGCGGCGGCCCAAGCGGCCGCGCTCTACAGCTTCGACCCGAACACGCCGCTGATCCAGCAGTACTTCGACTACCTGATCGGGATGCTCCAGGGCGACTTCGGGATGACGCAGTCCTCGATCACCGTCCTGGAGAAGATCGCGCACCATCTACCGTGGACGCTGTTCAGCGTCGGTCTGGCGCTGATCATCGCCGTCGTCATCGGGCTGAGCCTCGGGATGATCATGGCGTACCGGCGGGGCGGCGTCATCGACCACACCGTCTCCTCGATCGGTTCGGTCCTCCACGCGATCCCGAACTACCTGGTCGCGCTGATGATCGTCGTCATCGGCGGGGTCCAACTGGGCCTCTTCCAGTACTCGGAGATGCGCGGCACCTACACCTCCGGCGTCCAGCCCGCCTTCACGGTCGAGTTCATCTCCGACGCCATGTACCACGCGACGCTGCCGGTCCTCGCGTACGTGCTCACTACCGTCGGCACCTGGGCGCTCGTCATGAAGGCGTCAACGACTCAGGCGCTCGGCGAGGACTACGTGACCGTCGCCCGAGCCCGCGGGCTCGCCTCGAGCCGGATCAGCATGATGTACGTGGGACGCAACGCCGTCCTGCCGCTCGTCGCGCAGATCGCGACCCAGGCCGGCTTCGTCGTCGGCGGCGCGATCTTCGTCGAGATGATCTTCGCGTACAACGGCATCGGTATCACCCTGTACAACGCGATCGCCGACCGCGATTACGCGCTCATCCAGGGAATCCTGCTCATCATCACGATCACCGTCGTGTTCGCCAATCTCATCGCCGACCTGACCTACGGCCTCCTCGATCCGAGAATCAGGACCTCAGGGAAGGAGCGCACCACATGACGGTGATAGCGCCCAAGCCGACCGTGCAGGGCCAGGGGCTGCTGTATCGGTTGACGCGCAACAAGGTCGGCGTCGCCGGGTTCGTCATCGTGGCCCTGATCATCCTGATGACGATCATCGCGCCGCTGTTCCTCTCCTCGACGGTTCCCTCCGACGCGTACAACACGTGGCAGGGACCGAGCGCGGAACACCCGCTCGGCACGGACAACGCGGGCAAGGACGTCCTGCACCAGATCCTCATCGGTGGCGGGACCGTCATCTTCGTCGGTCTCGGGGCCGCGGCCCTCACCACGGTCATCGCGGTGGTCCTCGGCGCGCTCGCCGCGTACCTGCGCGGGCCCGTCGACACGGTGCTGCTGCAACTGACCGACATCGTCATGACCGTTCCGCAGATCGTCCTCCTCGCGGTGATGGGCGCGTTCTTCCAGTTGACGAACCCGGTCCTGTTGGCGATCCTCATCGGCTCGCTGTCGTGGCCGATCCTGATGCGATCGATTCGCGCGCAGGTGTTGTCGCTGAAGGAACGCGAGTTCGTGGAGGCGGCACGGCTGCTCGACCTCGGGACGTCCCGCGTCGTCTTCGGCGAGATCGTGCCCAACATGGCCGGTTTCATCCTGATCAACTTCATCATCGCGGTCACCAACGCGATCTACGCGCTCGTCGGGCTGTACGTGCTCGGTCTGGCCCCGATCTCGGGCTCCAACTGGGGGATCATGATCCGCAAGGCGTGGGTCTTCGACGCCTTTGCGCTCCCCGAGGGAACGATGTTCATGATGGCGCCCATCATCATGATCGCCCTGCTCCAATTGGGACTGATCATGTTGACCCGTTCCCTTGAAGAAGTCCTCAATCCACGGTTGTCGGACGGGTAGGAGGAGCCATGAGCGAGGAACCGATCTTCTCGGTGCGGAACCTGCGCATCGAATACCGAACCGGGGCGGGCCGCACCGTCGAGGCGATCCGCGGCGTCGACTTCGACCTGCACGCGAACCAGTCGCTGGCGCTCGTCGGCGAGTCCGGTTGTGGCAAGTCGACGTTGGGACTCGGGCTGCTGCGGCTGTTGCCGCGCCTCGGCCGGGTCAGCTCCGGTGAGATCACCTACCGGCATCGGGACGGCGAGACCGTCGACGTGTTGAAGCTGCGGTCGACGGCGCTGCGGCGTTGGCGCTGGGGCGAGGTCGCCATGGTCTTCCAGGGCGCGATGAACTCGTTCAACCCGGTCATGCGCATCAGCGACCAGTTCGCCGACACGATGCGAGCCCATGCGCCGAGCGGGAAACGCTACTCGCGCAAGGAGATCGTCGAGCGGGCGTCCGAAGTGCTTCGATCGGTTCGGCTCGAACCGGGCCGGGTCCTCCCGTCGTATCCGCACGAACTGTCCGGTGGCATGCGGCAGCGGGTCCTCATCGCCTTGGCGCTGCTGCTGAAGCCTCAGGTGCTCGTTCTCGACGAACCGACGACGGCCCTGGACCTGTTGACCCAGCGCGCCATCGTCGACATGCTCCACACGCTGCGGGCCGAACTCGGGTTCGCGATGATCTTCGTGTCGCACGACCTGCCGTTGGCGTCCGAACTCGCCGACCGCGTCGCCACGATGTACGCGGGCCGCGTCATCGAATCGGGCGGCGTCGGCGACGTTTTCTCCACGCCTCGCCACCCGTACACGAGCGGCCTGATCCGGGCCGTCCCCCCGGTGCGGGCCGGTTCCGCCGAGCCGGAGTCGATTCCCGGCGCGCCGCCGGACCTCGCGGGGCTGCCGAGCGGTTGCGCGTTCCGGCCGCGGTGCCGTCACGCCGTGGAGGACTGCGAACAGACCGATCCGGTGTTGGAGCTCGTCGCGAGCCGCGCCGACGGTCTCGCGCACGAGGCCGCGTGCCTTCGATGGGAATCGATCGCCGAGCAGGAGAAGGAGGCCGTGTCATGACCGACGTGGATGACCTCGCCGTCGAAGAGCCCGTCGAGGTTCCCCACCAGGCCGAACCGGTCGATCCGGACGCGGGGCCCGAGCGGCCGCCGCTGATGGCGTTGCGGGGCGTGTCCCAGGTGTTCCGCACCAAGTCTGGCCCGATTCCGGCCGTCCGCGACGTGAGCCTCGCCCTCGACGAGGGCCAGGTGCTGTGCCTGGTCGGCGAATCGGGTTGCGGGAAGACGACCACCGCCAGGATGGCAGCCGGGCTCGCCGAACCGAGCGACGGCGCCATCGAGTACAAGGGCGTCGACCTCGCCGCGATGAACTCACGGCAACGCACCGAGTTCCGACGCAGCGTCCAGTTCGTCCACCAGGACCCGTACGCCTCGCTCAATCCGATTCGGACTGTCTACAGTACGCTCGCGTCGCCGCTGCGAAAGCACGGAATCGCCGCGACGAAACAGGAGGCATGGGACGCCGCGGCCGCGCTCCTCGAACAGGTGGACCTCACCCCCGCCGAGAACTACCTGACGAAGTACCCGCACCAGCTGTCCGGGGGCCAACGCCAACGCGTCGCCGTGGCCCGTTCGCTCACGCTTCGACCCCGCCTCATCATCGCCGACGAGGCGACCTCGATGCTGGACGTGTCGATCCGCGTTGGAGTTCTGCGCACCCTCACCAAACTGCGCAAGGACCTCGGCGTCGGCTTCGTCTTCATCACCCACGACCTCGCGATCGCGCGATACTTCGCGGCCGAGGGCCACATGGCCGTCATGTACCTCGGCCGCGTCGTCGAGTATGGACGAACCACGGACATCATCGACGATCCGCAGCATCCCTACACGAAGGCGCTGCTCGCCGCCGTCCCCGAGATCGACCCGACGAACCGGCTCGACCACACCACGCACATCACCGGTGTCGACATCCCGAGCCTCACGGCGCTGCCGTCCGGCTGCACCTTCCACCCGCGCTGCCCGATCGCCCGCGACGGCGACTGTCACGAGGTGGAACCACAGCTCACCGACGTCGACGGCGGACGTCGCGTCGCCTGCCACGTCGTCGCCGAGACGACCGGCGCAGTCGCCAGCGGGGGCGGCGACTGATGGACATGTTCGCGCGCATGGCACTCCCCGCGGCGTCCTTCGTCATCGCGGGGTCGCTGCTGATGGTGCTCGTCACCGAAGCCGGACGTCCGGAATGGATAATCTCGCTCGTCGCGCTCGGCGGTGGCCTCGCCGTCGTCGCCCTCACGATAGTTCTGGTCCGCCTCGGCGGCCGGGGCTTGTCCCCTCAGGAGGATGAATGACCCCTAACGATTTCGACCTGTCACGCAGGCGGCTGTTCCAGATGGTCGGTGTCGGCGCGGTCGGCGCCACCGGTCTGGTCGCGCTGTCCGCGTGCTCCAAGGCCGATCCTGGAATCCAAGACAAGGGCGCCTTCCACGGTGCCTACCCGTACGAGCAGCCCCCGGACGGGCACTACAACTGCGGCGGCGCGCCTTACGCCCCCGTGCTGAAGTTCATCATGGAGGGTCCGTACCGGGACCTGATGGTGCTGCCGTCGGCGTACTACTACTGGGACAAGAAGGAATGGGAGTACATGCTCGCCGAGGGTTCGGCCCTCGACGTCGAGAATGAGACCTTCACCGTCAACCTCCGCAGTGGACTGACGTGGAGCAACGGCGACCCGATCACCTCCGCCGACTACGAGACCACCCTGTGGATCCAGTGGTTGCAGAACGCCCCCTCGTGGGCGTCGATCGAGTCCATCGAGGCCGCCGACGAGCTCACGTTCGTCGTGCACCTGTCTAGCCCGTCCGCCGTCATCGAGCGCTACATCCTGCGCGGCAACGTCCTGCCGACGTCGATCTACGGTGAATGGGCCGACAAGGTGAAGGCGCTCGTCGAGGACGGCAAGACCCGCGCCGACGATGAGGCCCAGACCCTCGCCGAGGAGTTCAACGCGTTCCGGCCCGAAGAACTGCTCGTATCCGGCCCGTTCAACATCGACCCGGACCGCGTCACCGACACCGAGATGACACTCGTCAAGAACGACAAGGGTTTCGCGGCGGACCGCGTCAAGTTCGACAAGATCGTCATCTACAACGGAGAGACGCCCGCCGTCAACCCGCTCGTCAAGGACGGCAGCGTCGACTACGCCACGCACGCGTTCTCTCCCAACCAGGAGAAGGCGTACAAGGAACTCGGCCGCAAGATCCTGCGCCCGCCGAACTACTCCGGCCCCGGCATGTTCATCAACTTCAAGGCCCTTCCCGAGCTGAACGACCCGGTCGTCCGCCGCGCGATCGCGCACGCGATCAACCGGGAGGACACGGGCGTCGTCGCGCTGGGCGATTCCGGCGTTCCCGTGCAGTACATGGCGGGTTTCTCCGACATCATGGTGCCGGACTGGGTCGAGGCGGCGGACCTGGAGAAGCTCAACAAGTACGAGTACGATGTGGACAAGGCGGCCTCCCTGCTGGAGCAGGCTGGTTGGAAGAAGGACGGCGACCGCTGGACCACGGCGGACGGTAACCCGGCCGAGTACGAGCTGCGGTACCCCGGCGACTTCGCCGACTGGTCGGCCGCGGGCGACAACGTCGCCGAGCAGTTGACCGCGTTCGGCATCGTCATCACGGTCAACGCCGTTGACTTCGAGCAGTACGTCTCCAACATCGCCAAGGGCGACTTCGAGATCGCGATCCAGACCTGGGGCTCGTCGACGCACCCGCACCCGCACTTCGCGTTCGTCAGCGACCTGTTCCAGCACAACACGCCGATCACGAAGAGCTCCGGCGGTGACGGCATCGCGTTCGACCTCAACGTCGAGACGGAGGCCTTCGGCGAACTCAACCTGGAGGACGTCGTCAACGAGGCCGGCCGCGGGCTCGACCTCGCCGAGCAGAAGGCGAACGTCACCAAGGCCGCCCTCGCGTTCAACGAACTCCTGCCGATCATCCCGCTGTTCGAGCGCTACGGGAACAACCCATGCCAGGACGGCGAGGGCCAGCGGGTGAAGAAGTTCCCCGACGAGGACGACCCGATCCTGCGGAACGCGGCCTACGCCGACAACCCGATCATCATGCTGATGCTGACCGGGGACCTCGAACCGAACGAATAGGACCCGCACCGCGAGGTGACAGCCCCGCCCCGGACGGCACGGCCGCCGGGGCGGGTCGCTTTCCAACGATTCCGCTTGGTTGGGCAAACGGCTGGCTTGGTTGGGCAAATGTTCGAATTAGGCGTGTTTTCGCAATTTGCCCAACCAAGCGGAACTTTTGCCCAACCAAGCGGAGAGGGTGGTCGGCGGGGCAGGGATCGAACCGTGGCGGCCACCCGGTCAGTGTTACCGCGCGGAATCTTCCGCCCGTTCCGCCTTCTTTAGGCCAGCGCGGACTTTTCCTGCCAGTGTTACCGCGCGGACTCTTCCGCCCGTTCCGCCTTCTCCAGGCGAGCGCGGGCGCCCTCCAACCGAGCCGAGCAGAGGTCCGCGAGCCGTTCGCCGCGCTCCCACAACGTCAAGGACTCCTCGAGCGTGACACCGCCCGCTTCGAGCCGCTCGACGACCGCGACGAGTTCCGCGCGCGCCTGCTCGTAGTCCAGCTGGTCGTCCGCCTTGCCATCCGCCATGTTCAGTCCTTCGCCGTGACCGACAGTTCGCCGGTCGCCAATCGCACGGTGAGTTCCTCGCCGTGCTTCACTTCCGCGGCGTCCGTCACGACGCCCCCGCCGACATGGCGCACGATCGCGTAACCACGATCCAGGGTTCCCTTGGGAGACAAGGCGCGCAGTTGTGATCGGGCGTGCTCCACCTCGCGACCGGCCGTGTCGAGTCGCTGCCGGAACGCCCGGCGGATCCGCTGCCGGGCGATCGTCACGTCGTTCGCGCGCTCCTCGATGAACCGTTCCGGACGCGCCAGGCACGGCCGGGAACGCATCGCCGTCAGGCCGTGCTCCTCGCGGTCGAGTTTCACCCGGACCGCCTGCCGCAGTCGTTGCCGGGCCGCCGCGATGCCGCGTCGCTCCTCCGCGAAATCGGGGACGACGCGTTTGCCCGCGTCGGTCGGCGTCGAACAGCGGACGTCCGCGACCAGGTCCACGAGCGGATTGTCCGGCTCGTGCCCGATCGCCGAGACCACCGGAGTCCGGCACGCGAACACCGCCCGGCACAGCGTCTCGTCCGAGAACGGGAGCAGGTCTTCGACGCTGCCCCCGCCGCGCGCCAGGATGATCACGTCGACCTCGGGATCGGTGTCGAGGTCGTTCAGGGCCTCGATCACCGACGTCACGGCCGTCGCGCCCTGGACCGCGACCTCGCGAATCGCGAAATCGGCGCTCGGCAGGCGTTTGCGGGCGTTCTCGACGACGTCGCGGAGCGCCGCGGACGCCCGGCCGGTGATGAGCCCGATTCGGTGCGGCAGAAAGGGAAGCGGACGTTTGCGTTCGGCCGCGAACAGGCCCTCGGCGTTGAGCAGCCGTTTGAGGCGTTCCAGCCGGGCGAGCAGTTCGCCCAGACCGACCTGCCGGATCTCGATCGCCCGGATCGACAGGGTTCCGCGTCCGGCGTACCAGTCGGGCTTGCCGTGGATGATCACGCGAGCGCCGTCGCGGAGCGGGACGTCCGACGCGTCGACGACGTGCCGCGTCGTCACGACCGAGAGGCTGATCTCGGCGGCCGGGTCCCGCAACGTCAGGAACACCATCGCGGCACCGGGGCGGCGGCTGATCTGGGTGACCTGGCCCTCGATCCAGATCGTGCCGAGCCGGGAGATCCAGTCGCCGATCTTCTGGCTGGCGACCCGGACCGGCCACGGCTCCTCCGGTGAGGTCGGTCCGGTGCGGGCTTCGGGCTGGGTCACGTTGCGAGTGTAGAACGGGGGTGTGTCACGACCCCCGACCGCGCGTCCCACGCTGAGGCGCGTGTTTCATAGGTCGGATGCCGCGAGAGCTCTTAAGGCGTGTCAGGCGTCGCCCGGCCAGGTGAGCCGGTTCGGTGTTCGACGCCTCCGGCGTGCTGGGGCGCGGTGTGGGACCCGTGGCGACGCCGCCGAACTGGTGGCCGGCGGAACAGCCACTATCATGGGGGCCATGCCGAACGAGCGCGCGAAACGAGTCCTGCTGGCCAAACCCCGTGGCTACTGTGCCGGCGTGGATCGCGCCGTCGAGACGGTCGAGAAGGCGCTCGAACTGTACGGTCCGCCCGTCTACGTGCGGAAGCAGATCGTCCACAATATTCACGTGGTGCGGACCCTGGAACAGGGCGGCGCGATCTTCGTCGACGAGAACGACGAGGTGCCCGCCGGGTCGATCGTCGTGTTCTCGGCCCACGGTGTCGCCCCCGAGGTGCATCGTCAGGCCGAACAGCGCGACTTGAAGGCGATCGACGCGACGTGCCCGCTCGTGACGAAGGTGCACGCCGAGGCCCGGCGCTTCGCCGCCGACGACTACGACATCCTGCTCATCGGCCACGAGGGCCACGAAGAGGTCATCGGCACGACCGGTGAGGCACCCGACCACATCACGCTCGTCGACGGGGTCGACGACGTGGCGAACGTGAAGGTGCGGAACCCGGAGAAGGTCGTGTGGCTGTCGCAGACCACACTGTCGGTCGACGAGACGATGGAGACCGTGGCCGCGTTGAGCGACCGATTCCCGTCGTTGCAGGCACCGCCGAGCGACGACATCTGTTACGCGACGCAGAACCGTCAGCAGGTCGTCAAGGAGATCGCCGCCGAGTGCGACGTCGTGATCGTCGTCGGTTCGACGAACTCGTCGAACTCGGTGCGGTTGGTGGAGGTCGCGCTCCAGGCGGGTGCCCGCGCCGGTCATCTCGTCGACTACGCGCACGAGATCGAGGACGCGTGGCTCGCCGACGCGTCGACTGTCGGCGTGACGTCCGGGGCGTCCGTCCCCGAGGAACTCGTTCAGGGGGTGCTGGACCACCTGGCGGGGCACGGGTTCACCGATCTGACCGAGATCACCTCGGTCAAGGAGAAGCTGACGTTCTCTCTCCCGCGTGAACTCGTCCTCGACATGCGCGCCGCCGAGAAGGCCAAGGCCGAGGCCTGACCGATCACGGCGCCGCGTCCGGTGGCACGAGCGCCTCGTGCTGGGGATGTCGGGGGACCAGTTCGACCTGTTCGGCCTCCGGCAGCGGTTCGTGGGAGACCCCGAGGTCGGCGAACTTGCGGGCGGTGACCAGGACTCGCGACTCCATGGAGCCGATGGTCGCGTTGTACGCCGACACGGCCGCCGTCAGCGAACCGCCCAATTTGGACAGGTGGCCGCCCATGGTCGCCAGTCGTGAGTACATCTGACGGCCCAGCTCGTGGACCTTCGCCGCGCCCTCGGCGAGCGCGTCCTGCCGCCACGAGTACGCGATCGTCCGCAGCATCGCGACGAGCGTCGCGGGTGTGGCCAGGACGATGTCCCGCGCGAACGCGTATTCGAGGAGAGTCGGGTCGCGCTGGAGGGCGGCGTCGAGGAAGGTGTCGGCGGGAACGAACAGGACGACGAACTCGGGCGTCGAGGCGAACGCGCGCCAGTATTCCTTCTTGGACAGTTGGTCCACATGGCCACGGAGCTGTTTCGCGTGCATGTCGAGGTGCCCGTCGCGCACCGTGTCCTCGCGTGCCTCCATCGCGTCCAGGTAGGCGTTGAACGGCGCCTTCGCGTCGACGACCACATGCTTGCCGCCCGACAGTCGCACCAGCAGATCCGGGCGTATCGTTCGCGACTCGATCGTCGCGGTCGTCTGCTCCGTGAAGTCGCAGTGCTCCAGCATTCCGGCGGCCTCGACGACGCGGCGCAACTGGTGCTCGCCCCAACGGCCCCGGACCTGCGGCGCGCGCAAGGCCGACACGAGCTGACTCGTGTTGGTGCGCAACGCCTCCCCGGTCTCGGCGATCTGTGAGACCTGGGTCCGCAGCTCCGTGTACGCCGACAACCGCGACTTCTCGATGTCGCCGACGTGCCGCTCGTAACGGTCCAACGACTGCCACAGTGGATCAAGGAGCTCGCTGATGGCGCGCCGCGACTGGGCCGCCGCGTCCGCGGTGACGGCCCGCAACGACTGCTCCAGACGGGACTCGTTGTCACGCGCCGCGTCCAGCCGGGCCCGCAGCACCGCGTTCGCGGTACCGGCTCGCTGCGTCGCAGCCAACCATCCACACCCGCAACCGACCGCCACGCACAGCAACGCCAGCAAGACATAGTCCATCGACTCAGGTTAGAGGTTGAGCCGTCACCGGACGAGCGTGCGGCGCGGCCCGTACCGCGGGGTTCCCTGGAGGCCACCCGGCAGTTCGACTGCGGCGTCGCGGTGTTCGTGGTCGAACCGCTGGCACGGCTCGACGGCCATAGGCCACGTCGCCGAATCCTCCTCACCGTGCTTCAGCGCGCCGACGACGTCGAACACCGGTTCTCCGCCTCGCCGGGTGGTGCTCCGTCACTCGCCTCGCACGACGTGGGACGACCTCGCGTGCCGAGGCTGAGCCCACGCTGAGGGCATCGCCGACAACATGGTTGACCAGCGCGGCCACGGTTATCGTGGACGAATGACCGTCGCGATAGTAATCGTCGTTCTCGTGGCCGCCGTCCTCGTCGCCATCGTGGTCGTGGCGCGCAAGACCGCCGCCGACCGGCTCACGGACGCCCGCGAACAGGCGCAGCGGTGGTACGAGCGTCTCGGCGGGCAGACCTTCAACCTGGTGGCCGACCCGGCCAATCAGCCGGCCAGGCAGGCGCTCCTCGACGCGGGCGAGCGTTACAACGCGGCCGGCGCGCAACTCGAGCGGTCCACGACGGCCCGGCAGTACGAGCTGGCCGGGTACACCGCGGTCGAAGGTCTGCATTACGTTCGGGCGGCGCGCGAGGCCCTGAGGCTCGACCCCGGGCCCGTGGTTCCCGACCTGAGCGGTCAGCGCGGAGCGGGGATGATCACCGAGCGGATGGACACCGAGGTGGAGGGGAAGCGGTACTCGGCGTCGCCGTCGCCCGGCGCGGACACCTCGCACTACTACCCCGGTGGGGTCGTCTCGGGGCGTCGCGTTCCGGCGGGTTGGTATTCCGAACCGTGGTGGAGGACCGCTCTCGTCGCGGGGGCCTGGGGCTTCGGGTCGATGATGATCTTCAACGCGCTCATCACGCCGGGCCTGATGTCGGGTTCGATCGAAGGCTCCGCCGACGCGGGCGATGCCGGCGCCGGCGATGGCACGGGTGGTGGCGATGGTGGGGACGCCGGCGGCGGTGACGGCGACTTCGGTGGCGATTTCGGAGGGGACTTCGGCGGCGACTTCGGCGGGTTCTGACGGCTCGTCTGGCCCGTGGATCACCGTGGGCGTCGACGGTGCACCGGACCGTTGACGGCGGAGGTGGCGTCGGAGACGCCGGATGCCCACGGGAGTCGGACATCCCGGGCCTTTCGGTGTCTATAGGACAGTACATTGTGTTGGGAATTTAATGTTCTATAAGAATGTGCTACTTTCCGTCATTCGTCGTATGCGTCAATCAATTGTCGACTGAACGTCCGTATTCATTGGATACTCGGCCGTAGCGTGTCGAAATGTTGACGGCTTTTCGGTGTCGCGGGCGGTGTCGGGCGCGGGTTGTGGGTGGACATTGCCGCTAAGGCGATAGGGGATTCTTCGAGGCTCGCGCGGGGTCGCTGATCTCGTCCTCAGCGTCGTGAACCGTGGTGCTTCGGGTTCGCCCGTGCGCTGTCCTGGATCCGTCATGGAGTGACGACGGCGCGTTCGGGCTATGGTGCGGGTGTCGTGGTCCCGCTATCGTGTGCCGCATGAGTGACTCGGCGATTATGTTGGTGATAGTCGGAACGATCGTGCTGGGGATCATCGTCGCGGTGGCCATGCGCAGGTCCGGACAACAGGTTCATGGAAGAGCGCGTAGCCGGACGGCCGGTTCGAACGGCGCGGTCTACGGGGGAGACTACGACTCGAACGACGACTACGGTTGGAACAGCGACAGCGGCAGCGGTGGCGACTACAGCGGCGGTGACTCGGGCGGTGGCGGTGGTGGCGGCGACTCGGGCGGCGGCGGTGGCGGCGAGTGACCGTTCGCCATCCTCTTCAGAGGCCGTCTCAGTACCCGGCAGTTCGGCTCCGCGGCGTCGCGGTGTTCATGGTCGAACCTCGTCAGCGGTTCGACGGCCATTGGCCGCGTTGCCGAAGCCTCTCGCCGTGCTCCAGTGCGCCAGAAGGCATGGCCGACACTGGTGTGCAGGAACTTCTCCGCCTCGCCGAGTGACTCGCGCCTCGCGCCTCGCGTGATGTGAGACGACGGGACAACCTCTAGTCCCAAAGGTTTCCGGCGGCCGCTCGTCCGATTCCTCTACCGGGACGACGCCCGGAATCGGTGGAATGCAGGTTGACGACGCCGACGGTGGCGTCGGGCGTCCCGACCGGTGAGCCGCAGGTTGTGACGGCGCCGCGCGTCGCGATCGGCGGCGGGGAGAGCCGGTGGACCGGGGCGCCGAAGTCGCGTGTGGACGCCAAGGTGATCCTCCATTCCAGAGCGGAGGATCCGCGGCCGCCCGGGCCGGTCTCGACGCGCCGATCGAGGGCGGAGGGACGGAGGCGACCTAGCCGCCCCCGTCCCGCCATCACGTCACACGAGGCTGTCGGCCCATTGTTCGTGCAGCCTGGCGTACTGGCCGCTGCCGCTGACGAGGACCTCGGGTGGCCCGTCCTCGGCGACCGTTCCGCCGTCCAGCACCAGCACCCGGTCCGCAATCTCCACCGTAGACAGACGGTGCGCGATGATGATCGCGGTCCGATCCGCGAGGATCGTCCGCAGTGCCCGCTGAACGAGACGCTCGCTCGGAATGTCGAGTGAGGACGTCGCCTCGTCCAGGATGAGCACCCGTGGGTCGGCGAGGAAGGCGCGCGCGAACGCGACCAACTGCCGCTGCCCGGCGGACAGGCGTCCACCACGTTTGCGCACGTCGGTGTCGTAACCGTCCGGCAGGGCCGAGATGAAGGTGTGGGCGCCGATCGCCTTCGCCGCCTCCTCGATCTCCTCCTGCGTCGCGGTCGGCTTGCCGAAGGCGATGTTCTCGCCGATGGTGCCGTCGAACATGTAGTTCTCCTGCGTGACCATGGTGACGGCCCGCCGAAGATCCGTTTCGCTCAGATCGCGCAGGTCGACCCCGTCGAGACGGACCGCCCCGTTGACCGGGTCGTAGAAGCGGGAGACGAGCTTGGCTATCGTCGTCTTGCCCGCGCCCGTCGCTCCGACGATCGCCACCGTCTGACCGGCGGGGATCCTCAGGTCGAGCCTCGGCAGGACGATCTTGTCGTCCCGGTAGGAGAACGTCACCTCATCGAAGACCAGTTCGCCGTTGGCGTTGGGCAGCGGTGTCGGCTTCGCGGGCTCCGCGACCTCGGGCTCCTCGTCGAGCACACCGGCGAGCTTCTCGAGCGCGGCCGTCGCCGACTGGAGCGTGTTGTAGAACATCGTCAGTTCCTGCAACGGTTCGAAGAAGCGCCGCAGGTACAACAGGAACGCCGCGAGCACGCCCAGTTGGGTCTCGTCGTTCATGACGAGGTAACCGCCGTACAGCAGCACCAGTGCGATCGTCGCGTTGCCGATTCCCTTGGTGCTGGCGGCGAACAGCGCCGCCGCCCGGTGACCGGCCACATTGGTGGTCTGGTTGTCGGTGTTCAGGGCGTCGAAGATCGCCTGGTTGCGGGGCTCGCGACGGTACGTCTGGACCGCGCGCACTCCGGACATCGACTCTACGAAGTAGACGATGACCAGCGCGATGGTCTCCCGGGTCCTGCGATACACGACCGAGGAGTACTTGCGGAACCAGTTGCCGAGGATCGCCATCACGGGGAACGACAGCAACGCGACGAGCGCGAGCTCGACGTCCATCCACAGCATGATGCCGGCGATGGACACGACGGACAGTCCGGAGAGGACGAGGTCGTGCACGCCGTTGTCCGACAACTCCCGAATCGCGTCCATGTCGGACGTCATTCGGGCGACGACCCGGCCTGAGGTGAACCGTTCGTGGAAGCTCACGGACAGACGGTTGAAGTGCGCGAACACCCGCTGCCGCAGGTCGAACAGCATCGCCTGGGACACCTGCCCGGTCAAGGCGATGTCGCCGCGCGTGGCGCCGTACTCGATGAGCGTCACGGCGGCGAAGGCGATGCCGACGGCGATGATGACGGAGTAGTCGCCGCCTTCGGTGATGGGCCCGATGCCTTCGTCGATGCCGAGCTGGACGAGCCACGGCCCGGCCAGGTTCGCCGCGTTCATGACCAGTAGCAGCGCGATGATCCAGTAGATCTTCTTCTTGTACGGCCGCAACAGCGCGGCCAGCAGGTTCCGGGAGCGGCCCCGCAGGTCCTTGATGGACTGTTCGTCGCCCGCCTCGGCGGTGGTGCGGTCCGCCTCGGCGTCGTTCGACTTGCCGCGCCACGACCGGTGGTCGCTCTCCGCCGGCGGTGGAGCCTGTTCGATGACGCTCACGCTGTCACCTCCTCTGCCTCGGCTGACAACACCTCGGCGTAAGCGGGTGTCGTCTCCAGTAGTTCGCGGTGTGTTCCGATCGCCGTGATCGTGCCGTTCTCGAGGAGCGCGACCCGGTCGGCGAGCGCCACTGTGGATGGGCGGTGCACGACGATGATCGCGGTCGTCCCGGACAGGACGCTGGCGAGGGCGCGTTCGACGAGTTCCTCCGTATGGACGTCGAGCGCGGACAGTGGATCGTCCAGGACCAGGACCGCCGGTCGGACGATGACGGCCCGCGCCAGCGCGAGGCGCTGCCGCTGTCCGCCGGACAGGGACAGGCCCTGCTCACCGACCCGGGTGTCGAGCCCGAACGGCAGGTCGTGGACGAACTCCGCCTGGGCGACGCGCAGTGCCTCGTCGATGTCGTCGTCGGTCGCCTCCGCGCGTCCGAGCGTCAGGTTCTCGCGCACGCTCATCGAGAACAGGGTCGGATCCTCGAAGGCCATCGTCACGACGGTGCGGACGTCCGTCAACCGCATGTCGGCGATGTCGATGCCGTCGACGGTGACCCGGCCGCTCGTGACGTCGTACAGGCGGGGGATGAGCGACACGAGGGTCGTCTTCCCGCTGCCGGTCGTGCCCGCGATCGCGAGGGTCTCACCGGGGCGGATGTCGAGGTTGACGCCGTCCAGGACCGGGGTGTCGGTCTCCTCGTACTGGAACCGCACGTCCTCGAACCGGACGTGGCCCGTGATCGTGGAGCGGTCGACGGCGACGGGGTTCTCCGGGTCGACGATGCTCGGTTCGGTGTCGAAGACGTCTTGCACGCGGTCGGCGGCCGTCATCGCCTCGTTCCCGTTGGCGATGATCCAGCCGAGTGCCTCGATCGGCCAGATCAGCATCAGTTGAAGCGTGACGAACGCGACGAGCGACCCGAGCGACATCGAGTCGTTCGCGACGGAGACGACGCCGCCGACGAGGACGATAGCGAGCGTCGTGTTCGGGATGACGGTGAACAGCGCCCACGACTTCGCGGAGATAGTCATCTTCCGGATCGACAGATCCTTCAGGATGTTCGCCTGCTCGTCGAAGTTCGCCTGGATGTGCGGTGCCCGACCGAAGGCCTTCATGACGCGAATGCCCTGGGCGGCCTGCTCGGCGATGTTGGCGACCTCGCCCTGCTGGTCCTGGACGGCGCGGGACGCCGCGATGAAGTTGCGGGCGAAGTTGCGGGCCACGATGAACAGCGGGATCGCCGAGATCGCCACGATCAGCCCGAGCCACAGGTGCAGGGTCAGCAGCTGGACGACGACGGCGACGTAGGTGACGATGCTCATCAGGCCGAAGATGAGGCCCCACGCCAGGAACCGTCGCATGGAGCCGAGGTCGGAGGTGGCGCGGGCGAGCAGTTGGCCGGTCTGCCAGCGGTCGTGGAAGCCGGCGTGCAGGCGTTGCATGTGCGCGTACAGGTCGCTGCGCATGTCGGCTTCCAGACCGAGCGCGACCTTCGCCTGGATGTATCGGCGAAGCCAGACGACGACGCCCTCGGCGATGCCGAGGATCGCGACGATTCCGCCGAGCAACCACAGGCCGGTGGTGTCGCCGTTGGATATGGGACCGTCGATGACGGCTTGGATCAGTCGCGGGACCGCGAGCGACGCGGCTGTCGCGATACCGGCGAGCACGAGCATGTAGATCATGCGGGACCGGTACGGGTGTAGGTAGCGGCGGAGACGCCACAGACTGTTCAGTGGGTGCCGTCGCTCGGACGGCTCCGGTTCGTCGGGGAAGTCTGGAATCACCTCGCCACCGTAACTGGTGAAACGGGTTTGACGCCTGTCATTTTTCTGCTATTGGCGGACCTGTGGAGTCCGGCATGCGATGCCGGGCAAGGGCTCACGGTCCGTGGCGCAATGCGTTCGGTGACTGGCGTCACTGGCATCGATTGTGTGTCGCGTTTATTTCGATCGGGTCAATGGCCGGGGCTTATTCCGGTCATTTTGCATCGAAGTATTCGTATATGTCGCGACGGCGCAAGCGTGGCGCAAAAACGTCACATCGAAGTACTTGACTATGCAAGTAATTCGAGAAATGCTTCCTGCGAGATTCCTGAGACCGGCACCGAAGGCGTCTCTTTTGCCCAACTCGACGGTCTTCTCGTTCGCGCATTCCCGTGTGCGCACTTTAGACTGTCTGGCTTAGAGAGGAGTGTCGTGATCCGATCACGACGTCGGCAGCTTTATTCCGTGGCTTTCGCCGCGGGTATCGCCCTGCCACTTTCCCTGGGGGCGGCGCCCGCCAACGCCGACCCTGGAATCGAAAACATGACTGCGGGCGAAGCCGTGGCCGCCAAGGCGGACGCGGACCTCGTCTCGAGTCTTGCTTCGGGCGCTGAGGCCGAGTTCTGGATCAACCTGGACACCCAGGCGAACCTGAGCTCGCTCGACGCGTTGTCGAAGGAGGCCAAGGGCACCGCGGTGTTCGAGGCGAAGACTCAGCACGCCAAGGCGACGCAGGCCAACCTCATCGAATTGCTCGAAGAGCAGGGTGTCGACTACCAGTCGTACTGGATGGTCAACACCATCCACGTGACCGGTGACGCCGACCTGCTCGCCGATGTGGCGCTTCTGACCGAGGTCGAGTCGCTCACCCCGCTCCGCGAGATCACGTTCGAAGAGCCGGTGCAGAGCATCGAGGCCACACTGGACGAGGAGGTGGCCTGGGGCGTCGAGAACATCAATTCGCCGCAGGCCTGGGCCGACTTCGGTGCCCTCGGTGAGGACATCGTCGTGGCCAACATCGACACGGGTGTCGAGTTCGACCACCCGGCGTTGGTGAACAGCTACCGCGGCAACAACGGCGACGGCACCTTCAGCCACGACTACAACTGGTTCGACCCGGACGGCCTCTGCAGCACGGACGCCCCCTGTGACGACCACGACCACGGCACCCACACCATGGGCACCATGGTCGGCAAGGAAGACGCCCAGACCGTGGGTGTCGCCCCCGGTGCCAAGTGGATCGCGGCCAAGGGTTGCTCGGCTTCGGCCGGCTGCCCCGACACCGCCCTGCTCGGCAGCGCGCAGTGGATCTTGGCGCCGACGGACATGGCCGGGAACAACCCCGACCCGTCCAAGGCTCCGGACGTGGTGAACAACTCGTGGGGTTCCGACTCGGACGACCCGTGGTTCGAGGAGATCGTCCAGTCGTGGAGCGACGCGGGCATCTTCTCTTCGTGGTCGAACGGGAACAACGGCGAGGCCGGCTGTGAGAGCAGCGGTTCGCCGGGTATCTACGAGCACAGCTACTCCTCTGGTGCCTACGACGTCAACGACGAGATCGCGTACTTCTCGTCGCGTGGTCCCGGACGCGATGGTGCGGTCAAGCCCAACATCGCCGCTCCGGGTGTCGCCGTTATCTCGGCCGACGCCGGTGGCGCGTACCGCTCCATGTCCGGTACCTCGATGGCCGCGCCGCACACCGCCGGTGTCGTGGCGCAGATCTGGTCGGCGGCTCCGAGCCTCCGCGGTGACATCGCAGGTACCTGGGAAATCCTCAACACGACGGCCCGCGACACCGCGAGCACCGAGTGTGGGGGAACCACCGAGAACAACAACGTCTTCGGTGAAGGACGTCTCGACGCCTACGCGGCCGTCGCGGCTTCCCCGACCGGTGAGACGGGTTCCCTCGAGGGCTCCGTTGTCTCCGGTGACACCGCTCTGTCCGGTGTCGCGCTGACGGCGGCCACGGCCGACCGTACGCGTGAGACCACCACCAACGACGAAGGCGCGTACCGCTACGGTGCGCTCGTCGCGGGTGAGTACGAGCTGACCGCTTCCAAGTTCGGTTACATCAGCGAGACCGTCTCCGTGTCGGTCACCGCCGGTGAGACCGCGGTCGCGGACTTCGACCTCGAAGCCGCGCCGAGTGGCTCCGTCTCCGGCACCGTCAACGACGGTAGCGGACACGGCTGGCCGCTTTACTCGAAGATCACTGTGGACGGAACCGACCGGGTCACGCACAGCGACCCGATCACCGGCGAGTACTCGCTGGACCTGCCCGATGGCACCTACACGCTGACTGTCGACCCCGTCATCGACGGTTACGACAACTACAGCGTCGAGGTCGCCACCGGCACCGAGTCCAACGTGTCCGTTCCCGTGGCCGACGCCTGCGTCGCCCCCGGTTACGAATTCGACTGGGACGCGCTGACACTTCGCGAGGACTTCGAAGACGGCACCACGCCTTCGGGCTGGACCGTCGACAGTCGTACCGAAGCGTCCTGGGTCTTCGACGACCCGGACGGCCGCGGTAACAAGACCGGCAGCGAGGGCGGTTTCGCCATCGCCGACGACGACTACCTCGGCAGCGGTGTCCCGCTGGACTCCGACCTGATCAGCCCCGTGTTCGACTTGACCGCGGCCAACACCCCGGCCTTGACGTTCGCGAGCGACTACTACCACCTGACCGGCTCGTCCGCCACGGTCTCCATCACCACTGACGGTGGGGCGACCTGGACCGAGCTCTGGAAGAAGACGGCCAGCGACCGCGGCAAGACTGTGTCGCTCGACCTGGCCAGCTACGCGTCCGCCACCGAGGCGCAGGTGAAGTTCACCTACCTCGACGGCAACGCGTACGCGTGGTACTGGCAGGTCGACGACGTTCAGGTCGGCACGCCCGAATGTGTGACCGTCGATGGTGGACTCGTCATGGGTCACGTCCTCGACGCCAACACGGGCGGTCCGCTGAACGGCGCCGTCGTCACCGACACGGTCACCGGTGCCACCGGAACCTCCGTCGAGACGCCGGATGACGCCAACCTGTCCGACGGTTACTACTGGATGTTCACCACCGAGACCGGAGCGCACGACTTCACCGCGTCGCGCACCGGCTGGCAGGCCGAGACCACGTCGATTGACGTCGTCGCGGATGGTGTCGCCACTCAGGGCTTCACCCTGGGTGCCGGTCGCATCGAGGTCGACACGACCTCGATCAGCACCAACGTCACCATGGGCGGCAGCTGGACCGAAGAGGTCACCTTGACCAACACCGGTTCCGCTCCCGTCACGGTCGAGGTCGGCGAGCGCAACGGCGAATTCGTGCCCATGGGCGCGCCTTCCGCCACGAGCGCTCCGATGTCCGCCCCGGCGACCACCGACATGGTGACCTCCGCCGAGATCGAGACCATCGCCCCCAACGCCGACGGCGAGTGGGCACCGGTCGCGAACTACCCGACCGCGGTCTTCGACGCCACCAGTGCTTCTGGTGACGGCGCGACCTACGTCGTTGGTGGTATCGGAAGCTCCGCCACGAAGGCCGCCTACAAGTTCGACTGGGAGTCGGGCGAGTGGTCGGCGATCGCGGACGCGCCGGACGCCGTGATGCAGGCGCGTGCCGCCTTCGTCGACGGCAAGCTGTACGTGTTCGGTGGTTGGGCTGGCAGCACGACGCTGACGAAGACCTCCATCTACGACCCGGAGACCAACACCTGGTCGCAGGGTGCTCCGATGCCGGCCACCCGTGCCGGTATGGGCATCGGTGTCGTCGATGGAACGGTCTACCTCGTCGGTGGCTGTGACTCGTCGTCCTGCAACGCCACTGACACCGTGTTCGCGTACGACGTGGCCGGTGACTCGTGGAGCACGCTGGCGAACTACCCGACGGTCGTCTCGCACGGTGCCTGTGGCGCCTCCGCGGGCACGCTCGTCTGCGCCGGTGGATCCGACGGTGGCGAGGGCCTCGCCGCGACCTACGCCTACAACAAGGGCGCGGACTCGTGGGAAGCTCGCGCGGACATGCCGGTCGGCCTCTGGGCCATGGCGTTCACCTCCGCGAACGACATGCTGGTCGTGTCGAACGGTGTTCTTCCGGGCAACACGTCCCTGACGAACGCCACGTACGGCTACGACGCGTCGAGTGACTCGTGGACCGAGCTGGCGCCTTCGGGCACCCAGCTCTACCGCGGCACGATGGCGTGCGGCATCGTCAAGGCCACCGGTCGCACGATCAGCAACGCCGCTTCCGGCGCTGCTGAGCGGCTCGAGGGCTTCGACGGTTGTGACGCCGGCGGTGCCGACGTCACGTGGCTGTCGACCGACACGCAGACCGTGACGGTCAACCCGGGCGAGTCGGTGACCATCGAGGTCACCATGTCCGGCAAGGAAGCCGACGGCATCACCCAGCCGGGCACCTACCACGGTGCCATCGCGCTCAACAACGACAGCCCCTACGGGTCGTCCGTTGTGGACGTGACCATGGCCGTGGCGCCGAAGGCGAACATGGGCAAGGCCGCGATCGCGGTGTCCGCCGTCGCCTGTAACGGCGACACGGCGGCCCTGGCCGACGCTCAGGTCCAGCTCCTGGCCGCTGACGGTACTCGCGTCGACTTGACCTCGGATGGCACCGGTAACGCTGCCCACTGGGTCAAGAAGGGCAAGTACACCGTCATCGTCTCCAAGGACGGTTGGGCTGCCGCTGTTCAGGTCGTGACGGTGAAGGCCGGCAAGACCACCTCGGCGGCGTTCGCGCTGTCGCAGCTCGGTTGCACCGCCACCAAGACCAACGGTGGATGGCTGATTCCGTAGCCGGTAATTCTTTCGTATGAAAGTCCCGCCCCCGCCGATTCGTTCGGCGGGGGCGGTTTTTCGCGGTCGTTTTGCTACGGAACCGTAGGTTGACCTGGCTGAACACCCGTTGGGGAAATGGCCCATTCGGTCCTGTCGGGGTCGGTCGAGCGGTCAAAACTGCGACGGGCGCCACGACATGGGCGGAACAATACCACGCTTAATGTCCGAATGTCTGAATAATCCCGTTTGTCGGTCTGGACAGATCAACGGTCAAAGGGCCAGACTTGCCCCCGTAGACGGTAAAGATGTGGCGACGATTTGGCCACGCATCGGTAAGGAACCGGTTTGGCGGATGAGTCCCGCACGAGGTGTGAGATGACACGAGGCGACGACACGCTGCAAGATGCTCTCCAACAACTGGGCGGCTGGAGTGCCGACTCGACACACATCAGTCGAACCTTGACGATCGACGAGAGTCAACACGCTGATCTGACCGAGCGGATCAAGATCTTCGCGGACGCCCTGGAGCTTAGTCCCGACGTCCGTCGTTTCGACGGTCGAACCCGGATCGTGATCAACCACGTCGACGGTGTCGGCCTGTCCGAGGTCAAGTTCGCGGCCCGTGTCGAGGACGCGTACCAGCACCTCGCGGGAACCTTCGGTTCGGAACCCCACGACGAACCGACGACCGGCGCGATCAGGACCTGGTGGCACCGCCGCGTCGGTAGCCGCTGACCTCATTATTCACCGCGCGCCCGGCCTCGAAGCCGGGCGCGTCGTCATGTGCGGTGGCCACGTCGATCTCGTTTCCGTCGGCGAGCGCCGGTCCTCGGTGCGGTCGTCCGACGCGAGGAACGTCGGTTCACCCGAGCTGCGCGCCCTGTCCCCGTCCGCCCGCACTCGTGTGCGGCGAGCTGCTGCCCGCACCCTCGTCTAGGGCGCCAGACTCTTGCCCCGTTCGGCGAGCGCGGCGTCGATGATCCGGATCGCCTTCGGGCCGACGCCGTGCAGCGCGAGCAGTTCCTTCCGGGAACGCCCGGGAAGTTGGTCGAGCCGGGTGATCCCGATCAGCGCGAGTGCCCTGGTGGCGGGGTTGCCGATCTTCGGCATGGCGGTGTCGGACACGCTGGCCTCCCGGGCCGGTCGATGGACGGTGTGCGGGTCGGCCACGACGGTCGACCGAGGACGACCGTATCGTCCGGCTCCGACGCGTCTAGGCGTCTCAGTCCGGCTTGGCGTAGGTCACGACGGTGACGCCGCTGGTGAAGACCCGCCCGGAGACCACCCTGTACCGCTGAGGGCTGTAGTCCGAGTCGAAGAGCGGGACACCGGAGCCGATGACGACCGGGTTGATCTTGACGATGACTTCGTCGATCTCGTCGCGGAGCGCAGCGGCGAGCTTCCCTCCGCCGCACAACCAGAGGTCCAGTCCTTCCTCCTTCTTCAGTGTTCGGACGAAGGCGGACGGGTCCTCCGACACGAGCCCCACCGCCGGGTCGTCGGTGCCGTCGAGGCTGGTGGACATGACGTACTGCCGCAGGTGCGAGTAGGGGCTGGTGACGCCGTCTCGCAGGCCGCGCTCGTAGGTGCCGCGCCCCATGAGGACGGTGTCGAAGCGTCGGTTCGGGGTGTCCGACAGCCCCGGAACGAGCGGCCGGTAGGCCGTGGGCACGGTCTCCGGCATGTGTTCCAGTGTCCAGGCACCGTGGTCCTCGCCCTCGATGAACATCGAGTGGTCGGAGTCGGGGGACGCGATGAAACCGTCCAGGGTCGTGGCCACGAAGTAGGTGAGTCTTCGCATGTGATGAACCTCCATGATGGACCTGAGTGTTGGGCGGTCACGGCGTCGCCGTCGCCGCCGTGCCATCGGCGCCGAAGAGACGCAGTGCCGCCGTGTTCAAACCCGTGATGGTGACCTCCGGCCGATCCAGGGCCGCCCAGTCGTCGCGGGTGAGACGCAACCGTTGCGAGACGAGGACCTCCTCGCCGCGCGCGTCCCGGCTGATTCCGTCGTCGCGGTACCCGAGTCGGCGAGACACTCCGAGCGACGACAGATTATCCAGAAAGGACATCGAGGTCGCGTCGCCCGCGCCCAGCCCATCGAAGGCCAGACTCAATGTCGCCCAGCGCATCGCCGTGCCGATACCCCGGCGGTGATACGGCAGGCCCAGCCAGGAACCGGTCGTCACCTCGCGGCGGACCGCGAAGTCGCGGGCCCCCATGTCCTGCACGCCAACGGGTTCACCGTCGAGGAACACGGCCAGGTCGAGCCGCCAGTCCTGTGGCGTCCAGTCTCCCAGCCGCCGCCAATGCCGTTGGACCACGAGCCGCGCGCGCTCCGCCGGGGCCGCGTCCGTCCACGGGTTGAGGAACGGTCGCGAGTCCGACGGGTGGACGCCGTTCGCGGCGACGGTGGCGAGCGCGCCCAACTCGTCCGGGGTCGGCAGACGCAGTTCGAGGTCGCCGATGGCCAGCCGCAGATCGGCGATCGGCCAATGATCGATCAGCACCGCGTGACTGTGCCACATGGGCGGATCGGACGCATCCGGTTTTCGGGCGACGGTGGCTCCGTCGACGCGCGATCCCTTGGGAGACTTCGATTTCGGACGGCCAGTCGCGCGTTGCTCCCGGATCCGGTGCCCCTCCCTCCTGGGCGAGTCGGGTCACCGAATCACGGGCGTCGCGCGTCGCAGGACCGTCAGGCGTCCGCGAGTCGTTCGCGGGCCTCCGCCAGGTCCTCCGTCGTCGGGGCGTCGTCCTGGCTCAGGTCGAGCCGCCAGTGTCCCGTGAAATCGATGGAACGGCGATCGACACCGCGCTCGTCGACGAGGTGCCGTCGCAATGCCCGAACCTGCCCCGCCTCTCCCGCGATCCACGCGAACGGCGTTCCTCGTGGAAACTCCGCCGCGCGAACGATGTCGACGAGCGGTCCGTTACCCGGGGCCGCCCCGTCCCGGTGTATCCAATGGACGGTGGTCGTTTCGGCGAGGCCGAGGGGAAGCTCGTCCTCGGGGGCCCCGACCTCGGCGTACACCCGCGCCGGGGTCCCCTCGGGAAGCGCGGCCAGGATCGCGGCGATCGCGGGTAGTGCCGTGTCGTCCCCGACGATCAGGACCCAGTCGGCCGCCTTCGTCGACGTCGACAGCGGAACCCGACGGGCGAAGTCCGCGGACGGGCCGAACATCGCCAGGACGTCGCCCTGCTTCGCCCCCGCCGCCCACCGGGTGGCCGGACCGGCGTCGGGGTGCAGCACGAAGTCGATGTCGACACTGGACCCCGCCGGGTGGTGTGCCGCGATCGTGTAGCTGCGCGCCACGGGCCGCCGTTCCTCCGGCAGCGCGCCGTACGCCTGATACCAGGACATGAAGTCGGTGTTCGGGTCCGGCAGGGTCGGTCGATCCTGCCCCGCGCGAGGGAAGTACAGCTTCACCTGGCGATCCGGTTCCGTGGAGCCGAGCGTCGTCAGGCCGTCGCCGATGAACGACACCCTGATCATGTGCGGCGCGAGCCGGGAGACGTCCGTGACCGTGATGTACGACAGGGGCAGTGGTGGCAAGGGAACGCTCCTTCGGTGCGTGTGGTGGAGCGACGGTCCCGTCCGGTCAGGGCGTCTGGAGACGGGACGACCGCCGGTCGCCGTACTTTACGATGTAAAGAGTCGCATCGAGCAGTGTACTTTACGGCGTAAGGAGTATTTGTGGTCGTCTTCACCAGCGGTGAGGAAGTGGATTGGGCGATGGTGCTGCTGTGGCGCACCCCCGCACCCCCGCCGCGCCGAGGTCCGCGTCCCGCGCTCGACGTCGACACGATCGTCGCCACCGCGATCGCCCTCGCCGACGCCGACGGACTCGCCGCCGTGTCGATGCGAGCCGTCGGACAGCGCCTCGGGCGCAGCGGCATGGCGCTGTACACCTACGTCCCCAACAAGGACGTGCTCATCGAACTCATGCACGACACCGTGCTCGGTGAACTGCCCGACTCACACGACCGCACGGGAGGCTGGCGGACGGCCGCCGAACAGTGGGCCGCCGCGCTCCGCGAGTGCCTCCTGCGACACCCGTGGCTGCTCTCGATCTCACCGGTCCGGCCGGTCCTCGGCCCCAACGAGTACGCGATGGTCGAGTCGATCCTCGCGATCCTCACCGAGACCGGCCTCGACGCGACCACCCTGCGCGCGGCGGTCGGCGCGCTCACCGACTTCGTCCGCGGCGCGGCGCGCACCGTCGCCGAGGCCCGCCGGGCCGTCGCCGAGACGAAGACCTCCGATGAGGACTGGTGGCAGGCGCGGACCCAGGCGCTCATGCGCGTCGCCCCCGACTTCGCCGAGCGCTTCCCCGTCATCGCGAGCCTGGAGTCCCGGTCGGCACCCGACCAGTCCGAACCCCCACTCGACGAGTCCGAACTGCCACTCGACGAGTCCCGGTCGGCACCCGACCAGTCCGAACCCCCACTCGACGAGTCCGAACTGCCACTCGACGAGTCCCGGTCGGCATCCGACCAGTCCGAACTGCCACTCGACGAGTCCCGGCCTCGGACCGGTGAGTCCGGGGCGGTGTCCGAATCGACGGGCGGGGACGAACGCCCTTACCTCGAGCGCGGCGCGGAGCGCATGTTCACCGCGGGCCTCGCGCTCCTCCTCGACGGCATCACCACGGCGGCCACCCGCCACCCCACCNCCGTCCGCTTGGTTGGTTAAACGTCTCGCTTGGTTGGGCAAATTGCGAAATCACGCC